>JAHIPG010000084.1 GCA_018894775.1 Nanobdellota archaeon | reverse complement strand
TTATTTTTGTTTATTTATTTGATCAATAATATTTTTAATATCATCGTCTGTTAAATTTTCAACAATTTCTCTAAAATCAAGATAAAACTCCTTGACCTTAAGATAAAGTCTAAGCATCTTTTCTTTTTGACCTGTTTTAAGATAATATTGGGAATCAACTCTATTTTCCTTAAAAGAATCAATATTATTAACAAAATCTTTTTTTACTAATTTCTTTACAAGCTCAATTGAGCAGTCATGATTTTCTGATTTAATACCTATCCTCTGCAAAAATGAGTATATGGAATAATAAGCACAATAATAAATACGGGCGGATGCCCAGACAAAATCTCCTTCTTCAATTAGTGCATTAACTTTAGAAAGTGTTTTTTCTGCCTCACCAAGATAAGATAAGGCAACCTCTTTATTTGGTTCAACTTTTTTCAACCCTTTTTTTAATGAAAAACACCACCTTATTTTGCTCATTTTCGCCCCAGCATGTTTGTAAAGTAATCAACACCGTTAATAATTATATGATTATAGCTTATTTCATTAATTAATGTTTCACTTTTCTTTAATGCAGACTCAAACTGGCTTTTAGTTAAGCTGACTGCATGAACCCTGACAGGACACAAATGCTCCAGAATGTTCTTCAGCGACAAGGCAAGAATATCAATATCACTGATCTTGCTAAACATTCCCTTAGCATAACTGCCAAAAACCAAGCAATCAATATTATTCTTAACAAAATAATCAAAAAATTCTTTAAATCTTGGATTCTTCCCGATAAAAACTTGCACCTTTTTAATCTCAATTATCCTCTTCAGGTATAATGTTTCAAGGTTTTCTTTCAAGGAATAATAAGTGTTTCTCCCCTCCGCTTTTTTATCAATAAAATTGGAATAATCCTTCAGAACCTGTTGTGTCCCTCCAATACTTACACTTGCTTTCTTACACAGCTCTCTAAAGAAAACAGGTTTTCTCGATTTGTTCATTATTTCTAAAACTTTGTATTCATTCAAATTCATTTGAACTCCATCCAGTTTAATTTGAAAACTTCCGCCATTTTTTTAACCAATATTATTTATAATTCCTTTTAGTTTTTATGTTTTGCTATTGCAGCCTTTTTGTTAGTTTGATAATTCAGGCATTCATTCTTCATATAGGGGTTGATACCTATCATTGATTTTATGTTCTGCTTTGCCCTCTCCCCAAAATGGGAGGTTGGCTTTATCTTTGTTAAACATCTTTTTCTACCTCAATTAAAACATAATATGTTGATTTCCCAGAACCTTTTCTCATGATTAATTTTTTCTCAATTAATCTGTTAAAGTGTCTATTAGCCATTACTCTGCTTATCTTTAATAAATTTTGTAAATCTGTAGAATTAATTTTATTATTTTTAATCATAAAGAATATTATTTTTTTCTCGTTATCAGATAATTCTTGCGTTAACCTTGCGTTAACCTGCGTTAACCATTCGTCAACCTGGCTTAATTTTGATGTCTCTTTCTCCACACCATTTAATGGTTTACTTTTTAAAATCACAAAAAAATCATTCTTAGCTAACTTAAACTCTACTTTATTTTTATTCTTTTCGCAATTTGTTTTTATTCTTTTGATTCCGGTTCCTACCTTTTCCATAAAAACAGTTCTAGACAATAAATCAGCGATTAATCTGTTTCTTAATCTGCTTGTTGTTCCAAATTCTCTCTTGGAAACTAGGGAATTCCCGGGATTATTGATTATTAGTTCATCTTTTAATTTTTCAACAGCAACCTCACCATTATCAATATAATCTCTGTGGACAACTGCATTAACAATTGCTTCTCTATAAGCTTTTTCTGGGAACTGGGGATATTCTTTTCTTTTACTGCCTATTATTTCAAACCTTACAGGAACACATTCATTAAGATATTGTATGGCAAATTCTATATTCCCAATAACCCCCTTATCAACTTCTTTCTTATCAATTATATTAACTCTCTCATTTCCCTTAAATCTAACACATCTTATTTTAGAATTGCCTATGTACTTGTATGGCTCTTTTGCAAAAAATAAAACTCCTGCGTTTGTCATACCTTTTTTTGGTAATACCTTTAAATTTTTTAGAATATCTTTTCTGCCCAAATTATCTGAAATTCTTGCAAGTTTTAGGTAATAATTAAATTTCTCATCATCAAAATCTTCAAATTTAAAATCAGAACAAATTTGTTCATCAAACCTGATCTTGCCTGATTTTATGCTTAATTCAATTATTTGATCCCTATTCATCTTTTGAGAATTTGCATTCATTCTCATATAAAAGCCATCTGAACAAGAATATGGCTTATTTTTACCCTCAGCAATGTTGATTATTAATATGTTCTCAAACGATTCCAGTTTAACGGCTATAGAAGGATCACAATTTCTTGCAATATCCTGAACTTGCGATTTCAATTTATTTATAATATTAATCCCTTTGATGTTATTTTGATCATCTATTCCTAAAAAGATTCTTCCCCCGCTGGCATTGGCAAAAGCAACAATTTCTTGAGCAGCCTTTTTATCCAACTTCTCTTTAAACTCAATAAATTGCCCTTCCCCCTCTTGTAAGATAAATTTTAACTTTTTTTTGTTCATTCTTTTATTCCTTTATGGGTCTGATACCCCGGAGCTCTGCTCCGACTGGGATAGGCTTTACCCAACATTGAAGTTTACTTATATTTAACCCAAAATATCTGAAAAGTTTGTTTGCGGCCTTCATTTTTTATTCACCATTTTTGGTTAATATTCACCATTTTTGATAAGCTATAGCTATTTCTTGTGAACTTCTTACACCAAGATAAAATTTTAGAATCAGAATTCTTGGCAAAAGAGTTAAATCTTTTATTTGTTTTGCCGAGGACTGATTCCATTCCTGAGGTTTTATTCCTCCACATTTGCAGCGTTGTTGCTGAGACAGCGTTTGCTAACAATATTACTAACAAGCAAATAATGAAGATTGTTTTCCCCTCTTTTTGTCCCATTTTTTTCTAACCTTTAAGTCTAAAACTAATAGACTTTTTCTTTTGGTTTGTTAAATCTCCTTTTCGTTTTTAATTTGAAAGTTTCTTGCATTTTTGAACAATATTTACTAAGTTAACCCCCCCAATTCTCACCCCTCAACCACCAGCATATCATTTTCAAAGTACATTGCTAGATTCGTATCGGTGACGTTAAGATCACCTGCTACATGCAAAGTATGACTAGGGCTCGTTGTCCCGATGCCGACTTTGCCACTTCCTTTGATTGTAACTGCATTTACTGCTGTCCCAGCAGTTTTTGTCCGAATATACAAATTTGAATCATCATAATCCCATCTATTATCAATATACGATGCACCAGTACTGTGCCATATATCAAATCCCAAGGAGTCGCTCGGTTTTCTACGCATTAATAGTCCAATACTATCAGAATCATCGTTCCCCATTATTTCTACTAAACGAGATTGTACACCAGCACTCCACCCATTTGGCAAATAGCCACCTGGTGCCGTCGTCCCAATGCCTACCCTGTTTGTCAAAGGATCAACCCACAATAACCCTGTTACGTTTAGGTAGTTTTCTATGTGTAGCGTGTCTGGGAATGTGTAGTTTCCTGATTCAAATTGTCCTGTGCTTATCGCTTTTGCTGTGTGCCCAGGGTCTGCTGCAAACCCTGTTTGCATCATCGTGACCCAGAAAAAGGCTAATATCATGAATAGCAGTAAAATTTTTGCAGCATTTTGTGTTCTGCCAAAACCACGCCCAGCAAACTCTTTCCCGACAAAGAGACCCAAAACAGTTTTCACAACCGAGGCTTTTTCTTGCCGTAATTGAGGCTTGCGGCTATGAAAACTGCAAAACTTCTCCAAACGCCTCTCTTTTTTCAGTTTCACCATTTTTTTTTGTTGCAGAGCTTTCTGAACAGTTTTAGCCGCTCTTTTTTGTTTATCTGAATGTTTTTTGATTATTATTTTCTAAACACCACTTCCATAATAGGACAAATTTAATTTTTCCTTTTATTCCAAACCATTCTTTTTCAAAGATCCCTTCCTTTTTATTATTTAAGATGACAAGATTTTTACATTTCAATTCCTGTCCAGCCTTCAACAAAGCCCGAATCTCCCTATTTAAGGTGTCTGAATCAGAAATATCATAACAGACTTGAATCAAAGACCTGACATGATTATTCTCCAAAATAACAAAATCAACTTCTTCGCCTTTTTCATTTTTCCAATAAAAAACATCAAAATCCTCCTTCAACAGACTGACTGCGACAAGATTCTCATAAAGCCTTCCATAATTATTTGAAAAATTAGTCGAGACCTTACTGACAAAAGAATTATCCACAAAATAATGTTTCTTTGGGTATTGCATCCTGTTCTTTATTTTATAAGAAAAAATCGGGACGCTGAACATAAAAAAAGAATCTTCAATAGAATTGACATAATGAATAAGGGAAGATTTGCCAATAGAATATCCTAAACTGCTCAAAGAATTATAAAGTTTAGTGTATGAATAATTCGTTGAGTTTAAGAGTAAACCCAGAAGGGCTTTTAATACCTCTTTGTTTTTTAAAGAATAAGTTTCAATTAAATCCTTGTTCACAACAGACAAGTAATATGACCTGATAATCTCGAGCTTCTCTTCTTTTGAAGCCAAAGTAACCTCTGGTAAACCACCATAAACCAAATACTCCCCGAATAAATTAACAATCCTGTCGTTTGAAATTTTTTTATCAATCCCTTTAAAACTCAAAAACTCTGAAAAAGATAAAGGGAAAACCTTAATCAAAATATACCTTCCTCTAAGTTCAGTAGGAATCTTATCCAAGGACATTTTTGAAGAAGAGCCTGTAACAAAAAATTTCGTATTTGAGGTGTCATAAACTCTCCTGAGCCATTTACTCCAAAAAGGAAAATTCTGAATTTCATCTAAAAAAAGAAGATCAGGTTTTTTCCCATTGGCCTTCACAATATTTGAAAACAAATCAGACAAAAATTCTGTTTTCAATGGAATTCTCTCGTCTTCAAAATTAAAATAAATAATTTCTTTTTTAGATTTTTTTCCCAAAAGAGCATTGATTAAATTTAATAAAAGATAAGTTTTCCCAACCCTTCTAAATCCACTCAATACAATAATCTTTTTCACTTTAAAAGATAAATATTTTTCAAGGGAAAGAGTTCTAGGAAAAATTTTTGGAAAAACTTTTTCGTTCCATTCATTCAAAAGTATTCTGATTAATTCCATTTTAGTCTAATTTTATTAGGTTATTGGACTATTTAAACTTTATTGGTCCGGTCTCCTCCCATTTTACCTTCAAAAACCCTGCTGTTGTAAAAAACTTTCTTAGGATTATTATTCTTTGGGCTATTAGAACCTTTCAGGCTTCCACTCTCTTTTTTCAACACCATCTCTTCTCTTTTTTTTGCCAGATTCACCATCTCTTTTTGGTATATGGGATTTATTTGATCATTTTAGTTTTTTGCTAGTTTGCTTCCATGTATAAAACTATTTTTTCACACGATTATATAGCCTTTTTTTATATTATTTGAATTTTTCTGTTTCAGGCTATTTGTTCCCGAGCCCACTATTTCATGATGAAGTGTGAAAACCATAACTAGCACGATTCCAAATACTATATGAACTATGGAACTTACTATATCCCTCTCCTTTTGCATTAGTATATTATATCCTTTCCCTATTAAAAAAACTTTCCAATTTGATAGAGCCTGAGAAAAATAAGTTTTTCGTGACCCAAAAATTTGATAAATTTTTAGAGCTCTCGCTATGTTGAACATAGCGGCTAGAATAACAACCCACACTTCTGTTAGGAATGTGTAACCTATTCCTTTGTTCATTTCTCTTTTTTCATTCTTTTTTGGGTTGTTTTTCATTTTTTACCTCTATTTTTTAAGATTTTTTTTTATTATGACTTTCCAGTGCCCGCCTTTTGCATGCCCTATCCTTTTTAGCAAGCCTTTTTTCTTTAAGGATGAAATATTCTCATCCACTGCTGTAGTACCGATGCCAATATTCTTTGACAATTCTTGCTTAGGCATTTTAGAATTTTTTGCTATCAATTTGAATATCTTCTTCTGGCTCTCTGCAGGCCATTCTACCAACCTTTCTTCTAACTTTTTTGATGCAAATTCCAGATAATATTCCATCTGACGCAAATCTGACGCAAATCTGACGCAAATCATTTTAGCTTATACCTCGTAGATTTTCCTATACCTTCCCTCCTGATAAGAGTTAATTTGATAAGCCCATTAATATCCCTATTTGCTGTATCCCTTGTTACATCAAACTCTTTCTGGATATCAATACTTCTAATAAATATTTTTGATTTCAAATAATCAAGAACAAATCTTTGCCTTTCATTAAGGTCATATTGCTCAATTTTTGTTTCAACAAACTTATCCTTAACAGAAAACATGTTGACTATCACTGCTTTACCTACATCTTTAATAGAAGGGATTTTCGGTCTTAGATGGTGTTTCTTATGTTCCTCTATTATTTTATCCCATCCTTCACCCAGCTCTTCTATGTATCTGACCTTATTTAATACTCTGGCCAAAACAGGGTTTCTGCTATATTGTTTATTAACTATATTTTTAGGAGTTATACCAGCCAACAAACCGCCAGGGTTATAAACTTCAATCCTATTAGAAAATATTTTAATAATCACTTTGCTCTCTTGCCTATAATCCCTATGTGTTATAGCATTTGTGATTATTTCTCTTATAGAAAATAAAGGATACTCGGGAATATCCTCCCTTTCAACTCTTCCCGGAATTAACCTGGACATTACTGCTGTATTATTAATAATATATTTCACAGCTTTGTCTATTTGGCTGAAGATATTTCCATCAAACTCTTTGTAATCTAATCTTTCGCTACCAACAACATTCTTCCTGTATCTAGCAATGGCAATATAGGAATTCATAAAGAATCTTTGTGGCTTTTTTCCAAACAGCAGAATGCCGGCATTTGTTGGC
>JAHIPG010000083.1 GCA_018894775.1 Nanobdellota archaeon | reverse complement strand
TTTAAGTTCTGAAGCATCTATGAGGCCACCCACAATATTGGGTATCCTTAATACAGGAGTTTTTGTTTGATCCAGATCACATTTTTTTGAGGTTCCGTATCTGAAGCACTCAACTAGATTACTTATTTTATCTACTCCACGGCTAGGGGTGTCCGTTAAATCTCCATCAAACGCTGCATCCAAGACACTTTTCCGATAAACATCTAGCTTTTTATTTGTTGCCTTCAAGGACTCTACAGCAGTATCGAGGCGCGTTATCTGTTTCTCGATTTCTCGGACTATTAATTGTTGTTGTTCTTTAGATTTGGGGAAGGAAATAGAAATCCTCTCAATATTGGAGTTTGTTATTGCAACCTGAGTAGTTCCAGTTGAATATCTGTCTTTAGATATATTAAAATTTGGAGAGTATAGATAATAATAAACATATTTCGGCAATAATCTTTCAACATTAACTTTTATTCCGCTAAACCCTGTTGAGAATATATATTTATTAATTTCATCAGGATTAGTTTCATTAAAACAATAGACTTTAAAACTACCCTGCATTCTAGCAAACCAGACACTATTAATCTTTGGTTGCATGTTTGCCCTAGAGGGTCTTTTTTGATACGTTATCTTCGATTCAGCTTTCTTTATTTTATCTGCTTGGATTGACTTTGTTGAGAGGTAGTCTTTCTCCCCCTTAAATTCTATGATACCACTTGATAAAATTTCAAGATGTTCTATGTCACCAAAATTCACATTTTTCCAAGAAATTTTTTTCCCCATCTTCAAACACCAAACCCTCCATTGTAGCTGCCTAAGACACCGTTGAGATCATCGAGGAGTGTGTTGAATCCATCTCCAAATACTGTAACTGCTTTACCTAATCCACCCATTCTATCGAACGGCGTATAGCTGAAATCATCAGGAGTTATATCAACCGATTCCGCGACATGGTTCTTTATTTTCTCAAGCCAGTTTAATTGCTCCTGAGTAAATTCAACGCCCATTGCTCTTTGTTTGGAAAGCCAAGAGCTAAACCTCTTATCGACCGTGTCATTAAATGGCTCCAATTCGTTAGACTTCCCCAGTTCAAATCTGAGCAAGGAAACAAAATCAGCAATCTTATTATGTGATTTGCCATGGACCTTAGACCTCTCAAGTTGTTCATAGGCCTGCCATAGTTTAACGGGAGTTAGATTATGGGGTGGAGTTTTAATTTCATTGGCCAATGTCTTAAGGTCCTCCAAATGTAAGTTCCCTTTATTGTAGAATACTTGCAATGCAGTTAACTCATCCTTGTTTTCTTCTATGAATTCCTTAAAAGACTTGATTATGTTTTTAGCCTTTTCTTTGGCAATTGGTGAATAGCCTACCTCTTCAATTACATCAAGAGAAACATCGTCAATAATCTGTTCTGCTTCCTGCTTGATCTCGGGTAATCTTCCCATCAGTTTTTCATTGCCAATGAATGGCTTCAGTGTCTCAATTATCCTCTTTTGAGCAATTTCCTCCAATTCTTTCTTTTTAGGTACATATTCTGCATAAGCTCCTTCCTCGCCAAATTCCCTTTTTGCCTCTGCAAGAATCTTGTCCCTATCTATTGCAACAACGAAATCATATGCAAAATCGGCAAGATTTTTGCCACCCGTAACCCCCTTTATCTCTTCATTTTGCTTATCAGTCAGCTTCTTGTGTAGCCTCGAAAGCCTGCTTGCCATAGAAGAGATATTGTTCTCATTAGGTTTCCCGAATCGTAGAGCCCTTAGTAGCTTATCAAAGGATACCAGAGGTTTCTGCTCCAATGGCCGGGTATCGTTCAGATCATCATTCTCACAGACGCCCACTGCATCAACTATAACAAACTTCTCCTTTGCCATTGCATCAGGCGTAACTGATTTGAAATCATCATTGCGGATAACCCTTGCCCCCCTGCCTTTCATCTGCTCGAAATATGTTCTGCTGTTCACTGAACGCATGAAAAAGACAATTTCCAGGGGTTTAATGTCGGTTCCAGTAGCAATCATATCAACAGTAACAACAATCCTCGGATAGAACTCATTCCTGAACTGCCTTATTAGGTTCTCCGGCTTCTCTCCTTCTGTTTTGTAGGTAATTTTCTGAGCGAATTCGTTACCTTCATTAAACTCCTCCCTAACAATCCCTACGATCTCCTCTGCATGATTATCGTCTTTAGCGTATATGAGTGTCTTTGGTACGTGTTTTCTACCAGGAAATATCTCTGTTTTAACTTTCTCTTTGAATGTGCGTATTATGGTTCTAATCTGATCCTTCGCCACCACAGACCTATCTAATTGTTTTGGTGTATATGCCACAGTATCAGATAACGTTTCCCACCTCTTTCTTCTAGTTCTTAAATCCCTTTTTTGGACTGTTTCCCCCGCACTTATCTCAGAACCCTCTTGAGTTATTTTTGTTTGTATTTTGTATACACTAAAATCGACATTGACCTGGTTTGCCACAGCTTCTTCGTGTGTGTACTCCATCGCCAGATTATTATCGAAAAATGCAATTGTGCTTTTTGAGGGGGTGGCAGTTAAACCTATCAAGAATGCATCAAAATAATCAAGAACCTGTTTCCATAGATTATATATTGATCTGTGACATTCGTCGACTATGATGAAATCAAAGGTTTCTAGGGGTATTTTTGGATTATATCCTATAGGGTCTGGTTGCAATGAGTAATCTTTTTCAAAGCATGAGTTCTCCTCATTAATTGGATCAAATTTATTTTCTCCTTTCAACATCGAGTAGACTCTTTGAATAGTAGATATGCATACTTTACTAACATCATCAACGTGGTTGGTGGTTAGATTCTGCACGTTGTAAAGTTCAGTGAATTTTCTTCCATCCTTCGGGATTTCAAAATTTTGGAATTCTTGTAGTGCCTGTACCCCAAGATTGCTTCTATCCACTAAGAACAAGATTCTTTTTGCTTTTGCATTTTTTATTAATCGGTAACAGATGTTAACTGCAGTAAATGTTTTCCCTGATCCAGAAGCCATTTGAATTAAAGCCTTGGGCTTTGCTCCCGAGAAGCATTCTTCAAGGTTTTTTATAGCCTTCTTTTGGACTGGCCAAAGTTTTTTGTTTTCTAAAGGAGGGCTCTTTGTTAGCCTCGCTCTAAGTGTACTCTTTTTATTATTTACCCATTGTTCAATGGTTTCTGGTCTATGAAAACTAAAAACCTCTCTGCTTCTTGGTTTTGGGTCCCACAGATTTGTGAATCTTGTCTCAGAGCCAGAAGACTCATAGATAAATGGTAGAGGCAGATCTAAGTATTGGAAGTCTTTTGGGAATCCGTGTGCATATTTGTTTGACTGAGGCTCTTTGCCTATAAGGGTCTCCCCCTCCTTCTTTGCCTCAATAACACCCACAGCAACTCCATTAACGAAAAGAACGTAATCAGCCTCGCCAACCCCCGTACCCATCGGGAAATACTCCACTGCAACCCCCGTAGCACCTCTTGGATTGGCAGTTTTGAAATGTTGAACCTTCCAACCTGCCTTTTCCAACCCAGGATTTATTAATTCGTGGCGTGCTTTGTCTTCCGGTTTCTTGATTGGTTGTCCCATATTACCCCTATAATGGATTGATCTTAAAGATAAATAATTTATATTCGAAATGAAATATCCCCACACCCTAACCAATTGGTTATTGGATTTCAATAAGATAACGTAGGTGGGTGCTACACTGTTGGAAATCAGCCCCATGGCGCCACTCTATCTTTATTTATCCTCACATTCTCCAAATGTATAGTGAATATCTGCTATTTGGTAGGATCCTTAAATTGGAGGATTAATTGGGGATAGAATGACGGAAGATACAACAATATATACAATAGGTCACAGTAATGTTGACATTCAGGTGTTTCTAGGTTTGCTGAGAGGCAAGGGTATTGGGGTTTTAGTAGATGTCAGAAGTGTTCCTTTTAGCAAGTATGCTACCCAGTTTAACAGAGAGAACATAGAAAAAGAATTGAAAAAAGCGGGCATTGAGTATGTCTTCATGGGCGATGTGCTTGGTGGAAAACCAGAGGATACAGGCTGTTATATTAACGGAAATGTAATCTATGAAAAGGTTATGAGTAAACAATGGTATCGGGAAGGTATATCAAAGCTGATAGGAATTGCAAGCAGAAGAAGGACAGTCATAATGTGTAGTGAGGAGGATCCAAACAAATGCCACAGAAATCTTCTAGTAAGTCAGAGCTTATTAAGAGGGTGGCTAACCGTTCTTCATATACGTGGAAACGGTAATGTTGAAGGGGCAAAACGCGATTCAATACAGGTAACATTGCATTAGAATGGAGTTATACACCATAGGATTTACGAAAAAGACGGCAAAGGAGTTTTTTGAAATATTGAAAAGAAATGATGTGAAACAGATAGCTGACATAAGGCTAAATAATACATCACAACTGGCAGGTTTTACAAAGAAGGATGATCTGAAGTACTTTCTGAAGGAATTATGTGACATAGATTATTATCACTTCGATTTTCTTGCACCGAGTAAGGAGATCAGAGACGAGTATAACGAGGGAAAGAATTGGGATGGATATACGGAAAGGTACATTGATCTCCTGGATAAAAGAGAGGTACTAAAAAAACTTGATAGAAAATTTTTTGAAAAAAGAACGTGCTTCCTTTGCAGTGAATCCTCTCCAGAATACTGTCACAGGAGATTATTGGTGGAGTATCTGAAAGGACATTGGGAAGATGTTGAGATAATACATCTCTAAAATGCTAAAACGGCTGATAATTACCGATGTTACACGTATGGAAGAACCGTGGGTTTGTATCTTTGGTGTTGACGAAAAGGGGGATGCCATAAGACCTACGCTTCCTCTTCCTAAGAGGATAAGTGAGGATTACGCTAAGGAGAATAACATACGGCCATTTAATGAGATTGAGTTTGATCTTACACCACAAGATAGAGTAAAGGCACCCCATCTTGAGGATTGGTTGCTGAATCAGGAGTATAAACCGAAATTTATAAGAAAACTTTCCTTAGATGAACAAGGAGATTTCCTAGAAAAAATAAGGGATAAATCTGTTAGAGATATATTTGGTGCGGAGATCCATGATTGCAAATATGTGAACGAAGGTGAAGGTAATAGGTCCTTGGGGACAATAAAGGCCGAAGATATAAAGTTCGTCGATTATTCACTTAATGAATACAAAAGCTTTGATTACCGGATGATATTCTTAAATCAGGGTGAGTCCTATGACCTTTCAATTACTGACCTCCGGTTTAGGAATTATTGTGATTACCTACGGATTCATGAACGTAAGGAGTTTGTTATTATTAGTGGAAGTATCTTACATGAGCTCATCAATTCCGTGGTCTTTTTTAGAATTGGGCTAGCTAGGCCATTTGCGAAAAAACAGAATCGGTGTTATCTTCAGATATCGGGAGTTTATGCGTTTCCTGATTATATGTGAGGAGTAGACCGATTATAATAGGCAGATTCAATGTCAAGATTCCCAACACCCCCCGTTCAAATCGGGATGGGGGAGTTTAAATCCCTCCGGCTCCAAGACCCATATTTATCCTCTGTGATTTATAAGATTAACAGCGGCACACAATGAATAATGAGATTCTGCTTGTTGATGGTGTGAAGTATGCCAAATGGACTCCTTCCAACGAAGTAAATGAGTTTGAACCATTGATTGTAGAACATATAAAAGATATTTTTGGAAAGGCTTGTGAATATTTTCCAAAACGAAAATTAAGAACCCTTGCCGATAATCGCTCGATTCCTGACGGTTTTGTTATTGATTTTGAAAATCAGAAGTGGTATATTGTTGAACTGAAACTTCTTTGTGATGATGCCGTAAGACGCATCTCTGGGCAGATAGTCAGTTATAAAACTGCTATTGGGAATCCAAAAACTAGAAGGGATATCTACAAATCAATAAAATCGATTAGAGACGCAGATTTCCTTGATGATTTGATAAATGATGAAAAACCCAAAATAGTAATTGTGATTAATGCTCTTGACGGGAAGTTAGGCGAGCAGTTTAGGGAGCAGGTAGAAGGAACAGACAGAGATGTAAAAATTGTCGTGTTTAAGACCTTTGCCAGAGAACATTTAGATCCAAAAAAGGTTCATGCACATTTGTTTGAACCAATTTATGAAATTGAATCTGCTAAGATAGAAACAAAAAGATTGGGAGATTATGAAGTTACTGGAACACCTATAGAACCAAAGATTATAGAGGAATTATCTGTAACAAAACTGAAAAGAGCAAGAAAAGGTGAAAAAACAACTCAAAAGATTTACATGATTCCTATTCTTGAATCACTTATTGAAGTTGATGGAAGTGGAAGAACAAATGATATTCTAGATATGGTGGAGCAAAAGATGAAGAGTATACTGAAAGATATAGATTACGAAAAATTACCTTCGGGGGCGGATATAAGATGGAGAAATACTGCCATGTGGGCAAGAAACACGATGGTAAGAGATGGTTTACTAAAGCCATTAGAAAAATCTGGACATGGTATTTGGGAGATCTCTAATAAAGGGAAAGTATATTATGAAGAAAATAAAGATAAGTGGAAGAAAACCCATTAATCTATAAACAAGAACGTTCACCTAGAAATGTGCGTGAGACCACAGAAAGTTAGCTACCTCATCTCAGAGCCTACAACCTCCAACACCCCCCGTTCAAATCGGGAGGAAAGGGTAGGGGTTTTGGATTTCTCTAGCCCCGAGGGTCAGACGCCATTTATAGGCCCCCTTTAATAAAGATTAATATGTTTGAGTATATTTGGACG
>JAHIPG010000082.1 GCA_018894775.1 Nanobdellota archaeon | reverse complement strand
TGCTCGTTCCTACAATCCTTGGTAAACCACCAAAACCAAGAATCACAATTACTACTGCTCATATTCCTAAGCTTACCTAAAGCCTCTAACTTAAGCTCATAAGGCGATAAACCTACCTTACTTGTTATATTAATAGGAGAAAGCGTACCAGTAGCATATTCTTCTGTTGTATCAGAAGAATCAACTTCAATGTAATACAAGCCTTCCTCACCACCTACTATAGACCAAGCGACGTTAGCAGATGAATGACCCTGAATATCACCTACATTTTTAGTTAAACTTTCACTAGTTGAAAGTTCAGAGGGTAAACCTAAAGTAACAGTAACCCCTTCAGCAACAATCCCTCCTACATTCTCAACTGCTATATTTACATCAAAACTTTCACCTACACTAGCAGAAGAAGGATTTGACAAGTTTATCAAAAGCTCCGGATAACCAAGTACTGTTATCAATGCACTGGTTTTGTCAACTCCTCCATTCCCAGAAGAAACATTAAAGATCATTTCTGTATCACCGGGTGAAATGCTGGTTATACTCCAAGTTAATGTTTCGCTTTGTCCAGGCAATAACGATGATATGTGTTTGACAAGAGATTCGTCAGTGTGTAAATTATATGGTAATTCTAGAGATGCTTTGATATCTGATAAAGTTATTGTGTTATCATTGGATATTTCTATACTAGTTGTAAATGTATCATCTTGGTGTACAACAGATGGAGTTTCAACATCTAAAGTCATTAAAGAAGAAGCATCAAAAAAAGTTATAGTGCTTACATTTTCAACGTTGACAACAATATTAAAAAAATCTGTTGCTACAACCTCTTCAGAAACATCGTATTGTTCTACAAATTGGTTAAATCCATAAGGTAGAAGATTTATACTTCTTTCAAAAGAATATAAAGTTTTTTCTATAGGAACTTTTGTAAATGGTATTTGCTCTAGTATCTCACCATGGATTAAAGGATTCGATGCGACATCTAAATTACTTGATACATTAACAGTTACAATCATAGATTCCCCAACACGATACCTTTCTTTATCAGTTGTTACTGTTATATTATATGGCTTAGGAGTATTACATTCCCTAGAAGTCCAATAAGGTTCATTCCAATAAGCCTGAGATAATTCTTCTATCCATCCTGCTCTATCAATATTCTGGGCAGGAACTGAACAATAAGGATAAAATAATGCCCATTCAGGATTATAAACAAACTGTACATCTGCATCAACAAGATCTGTGCTATAAGTAGTTTCTGAAGATTCCCAATCAGGTTTAGCAACTAAGATTAAATCGTTTATTTGCTTTCCATATGGACTATCCTCACCGTCTAAACCTCCAAGTGTCTGTGTATCGTAGAAATCCTTATTCTTACTGATAAATGCATCTAATGCATACCATTTATCAGTAAACCATATTTCCGTCCATGTATGGAACGCCCAAGCTTTTTCCTCCCCTGCGAGGCGAATACTTTGACCATAATTTGTATCTACAAAAACCGGTCTGCTGGGTATACCTACAGACCTTAATGCTTCAACAAGAAAATTTGCTTGACTTGCACATTGTGCATGAGTTCCAGAATCTCGTAGTTGATCAGTATCCCACTGTCCTTTCTTAGGATCTGAAAATAAATGAGAATCCGTGAATTCTCTTAATCTTTTTGCAGCATCTTTGCTAGAAGTTTTTCCCCTAATTTTACTAATAGCTTCCTTAAAAACATCTTCATCATATGGATGAAGCGCAAATTTTCTTCCCCAATCTGCTCCTCGCCACTTTCTTAATATCCCTGGTTTATATTCGATTGTAGGAGAAAACCAAATGCCTGTTTCGTCTTTTCCTCCTTTGTATGGGCTATAAGCGTAAGCTTTAATCGCACTTAAGCCTAATCCTCCTACATCGCTACCACTTCTGAAAGGGTTGAATATTAAATAGTATTCTCTCTCCCACTCAAAGATTCTGTCACCTGTTTCTATATCATGAACATAAGTGTATGCAATATAAGTTCCTACTGGCGCATCAGGAGGTATTGTTAAATCATAAGTACATTCCTCAACTTCTCGTGAACGAGAGAATCTACAAGTCCATTCATAAAACTCATCATCAAATTCATAACCTCCTGGTCCTACAACTCCTACAAAAAACCAATGCTTTTCAGGATCAAAATTGTATAAGGCATATTTAGCATGTAATCTTGCCCCCCGCCTGTAAACTTCCAAAGGCCTATATTTATATGTATGATGCTCAAGAGTATTCTCAATTACAATTTGGATATTAATTGGAGGAGAAGAACTACTTAAAGCCATCAAGCCTCTTTGTTTAGGCTCATAAAGGGGTTTACTGGCGTTTTTAAAAGCCAAGAAATCAGCAATAACTTCCTCACTATTAGCTTCTTTTACAAGATATTTTTGGTAATCGATATTAATATCATATTTAGCAACAGAAAAAGAACAAAATATTAGAACAAACATAAGTATTAAAATCACACTCTTTTTCATAACTTGAAATAAGGAAAACTAGTTTATAAATATTGCTAAAACACTCTTACTGCATTAGAGATTCT
>JAHIPG010000081.1 GCA_018894775.1 Nanobdellota archaeon | reverse complement strand
TTCATGTGGATATGCAGATAGGATTTTGTGTGGATAGCAAACAAAAATAATATCAGACCTACAAAAAAAGAAATGACAGTAGCAATAGCCGCACCCTTTATCCCCCAACCCAATGCAAAGATAAATATCGGATCTAAGATAATATTAATTATAAGTGTTGTAACCATTATTTTCATCGGCGTTTTAGTGTCTCCCTGAGCTGAAAAAATGCCATTAAACATATAGGAAAAAAACATAAATAAAATCCCATAAAGAATTATCAATGTATAATCTACAGCCAGCTGCAAGATATTGCCAGTTGCTCCAAACAGAGCAAAAATCTCTTTGAGAAATATTATTCCAATTCCAGCTACCAAAAAACCAACAATAACCGATAATAATAATCCATGCAAAGCTGCATTCTCTGCCTCTTTTTTCTTTTTTTCACCTAATGATCTTGCAATCCTTGAAGTCATACCCGTGCTCAATCCAGCATTGATCGCAATTAAAATAAAAAAAACTGGAAAAGAAAATGAAATCGCAGCCAATGCGTCCGCACCGATTCTGCCGACATATGCAGTATCTATTATATTATATAAAGTCTGAACAGCAGTGCCGACTACAACAGGCAAAGCTAAAGTAAATAAAGCTTTCGGTTTATATACGGTGTTGCATAATTCCTAGTTAGCTTACGCTAAACCATAAGCTTTTATCTTCGCATAAGCCCAAAACTTTCTCTTTGCTTCCTTAAGCATATTTTCAGTCTTTTTTGCTCTCACCCTTTCCCCAAATTTCACCTTAACTGCTGAAATTTGCACTTCTGTGCCCAACCACCTCTTACCATATTGCTTATCTCTAGACCAAGCACTATAACCTTTGGCTTTGTATTCTCTCACTTCCCTTGCCCTTCTCATACTCCCTCTTGATTCCTCACTTGCATTATCCCTGATCTTGATTGCAGCCTCAATATTATTTTCCTCAAGAAAATTAAATAATTCGAGTACATCAAAGCCCCCGTCTCCCCAAAATTTATCAATCTCTTTTCCATTACCTATTTGTCTCTGCATATGCTTCTTGGAAACTTCATGCTCAGATAATCCATCTCCTTCAATACTTACATCACAATCCAGCATCTCTTTAGTGAGGGGATTTGCACTGATAGTGACCTTAATGTATTTCTTTTGTTTTTTCTTACCATATTTATCGTACCTATATTCTCCTGCATTATTTAGTTTAATGCCCGTACCATCTGTTGAAACACTAACAAAGCCCTGTTTTGGAAGCTCAAACTCAATATTTAATTTGTTCACTCTTCTGTTTATTGTGGAGAAATCATTGAAGGCAGGAATTTGGGCTTTTTCAGCCACTTTTCTTGTAATGCCTTCGACTTCCCGGTAATCTACTAGCTGATGCCATACTGCCTGAAGCCCAATCAAGGAGTTAGGGAACTGGAAAGGTGCTCCTTTTTTTCCATTGTTCATTTCTTCAAGCTCCTCATACCATCCTTTTGTTATCCAATCATAGTCAAGGAGGAATTCGCCATGCCTTACCAGCTCTTCGTTATAGGCTCTCCAATCTCTATTGTCCTCATTTGGTCTGCCAGTTTTGTTTTGCCATCTTTCATAGGTCTTTGACATTAAAATCACCTTTACGGATTTATAAATCCGTAAAGTATTTAAATATTAGTATTATTTCTATTAGTGATATGAAGGCAAAATTGTTTTGTTATAAGCTAGGAAAAGTGGATGAAGCAATAAGGAATAAGTTTAGGAAAGAGCTATTGGGGCATAATGACAGTTCCCATGGCGGTAAGTATCAATACAAAAGAAAAGGGATACTTGATAAAATCTGGAATAAAAAGCCAATCAGATCAGTTATTATTGTCAAAGATAAAGATGTAAATGTAATAAAGCAGTTTCTAGAGAAGTACAATGCTAAGTATGAATTATTTAATGTGACTTTATAGCTTATTTATGCAACACCGTACATAAACCGAAAGATTTATATACTTTGTATATTTTGCATATAATGCATACAATGTATGCAAATGATTAAAATGTCAGATATAATAAAAGTAGACTCGAAAGAGAAATCAACATCTATACGTCTTAGTGAAACTGCTAAAAAAGCACTTGAATCACTAGCATCAGGAAAAGAAACACATGAACAGATTCTATTGCGATTAATAAAGATAGCAAAGACAATGTCCAAAGATTACGGCTCAAAAGTCATAGATAGAAAAAATGTAATCGGAACAAAGTATGAAAGAGTCCATAAAACTTTTAATATGGAGATAGGAAAACAAAGATATTCAGTTGTGTGTGTTTACAATGATCTTACCCTTTTTGCACATCTTAGAATCAACAAACAGC
>JAHIPG010000080.1 GCA_018894775.1 Nanobdellota archaeon | reverse complement strand
CATCAGATGAAGCAGATTATATCACTGGTGCTGTAATCTATGTAGATGGTGGTTGGCTAACACAATAATATAAATAACTATTGAAGTTATTATATTAAAGAAAGAATTAGTATAGTGATTAAGAACCCTATAAAGAATGCGAAGGGGTTTCCTTTCTTTCCTTTTGGAATCATATCTCTCATAGAAACATAGAGTAGTGATCCTAAAAAGAATGAGAAGAATGTAAAATACCAGAACTGTTCAAGTTGTATCGCTGCCGCTAATATGGCTCCCAAAAGAGTTGATGTGTTTAATACCAGCTTATTGAACTTTGTCTTTAACTTATTATGTAAATGTTCTAGAGATATTGATGATGATAATGTGTGCAATAAGAATGGGATAATAACAAGAAAGTTGGTATAGGTCCCGTTCAGTTCTAAAGTCAGGTAAAGGACGAATCCTATCACCAAGTGATTAAGGAAAAAACCGAAGTTATGCAGCTTGGCCAGATCTTTCAGCAGTGTTTTCTTATCTGTAACATGTTGGTATAGGTATTTCTCAGTAAGGTAGAACGTTACAAAACCTAATGCCAGTGCTAAAAATACTGGTGCTCCAAACAATTGCCCTTCTGTCATTTTTGGGAAGAAATCTACAAATATTAATGTGATGAACATTCCTGCGCTGAAACTGGTTATGTGCAAATGGTGTTTCTCTACAGTCTTAGATATCTTTTTGCTAAAAAAGTGCACTACTGTAAGTAAGAATGCAAATAATATGGCTATCATTACTCATTATATTGGCGTATGAAATTTAAAAGTTTTTCCTTAACCTCATTAACTGTTAAAACTGTGGTATTTAGCACAAAATCATAATGGTTCTTGTCATGGACGTCTAGATTGTACAATTTTCCGTATTGTTCTGCTTCTTTTGCTAATCTTTTATTTATCACTTCCAATGCTTCATCTGCATCATGATATTTTCTTTCATTTCTTCGATTTTCCTGTTTCATCTCTTCGAATATTCTGTTTGCACCTTCTTTTAAGTTAACATCAAGATACAATTTAATTGAATGAGGGATGAAATGGAATGCTGTTCTTCCCTCAACAATAAAATTATCTTCTTCTTTCCCCAGTTGTACTAAATAATCATCTATTTCTTTGTCTACATTTTCATCCTGCCCATAGAACTCATCCAGAGTCATTCCTTTCTCTTGAGCCATCTTTCTTATGATTCCGCCCATGTAGTATCTTTTTAGTCTTAGTTCCTCAGCTATCATCTTAGCTATTGTGCTCTTTCCTGCTCCAGGTGTTCCTGATATTGAGATTATCATCTTATTGGATAGAGATACATCTTTTCGTTGAAGCCGAGTATTTCTTTCAGCCATTCTTCTGGTGTATCATGCTTCCTGTATTCTTTATTTCTTTCAGTGTCAGGCATTATGCTTACGCCTGGATAGAATGAGATATCTTTCCTTGACCCCCAGAAATCTGCGTCCTGTACTGCTTTTTCTATTCTATTAGGCATCATTCCTCTTGTTCTTTCTTCTAATTCTCCCATGAATTCTTTGTATGTAAAAAGAGGCATATCAGGATTATTTTTTACTAATTCTAGTTTCATCTTTAATATTGTTGTGTTCCATGGTGCCATATGATATCTTACACCGTTCATAACCAGTTTCTTTATTGTTCTGTCTGCAAAGTAGAATTTTTTTATGAAGTTATATCCTATTATTCCGTGGGTGTACTCTGTTGATTTGCCCCATTCTTCCCCGTTTTTCTTGATATCATGCAATATTATTGCTGCCATTCCTGCATCAAACTCAAAGCTTTCGAATCTTTGCCTTCTTGCTTCCTGTTCGAATATGTATGTGCATTTTATCACATGTCTTATCAACCCACCTTCACCCTCATCTTCTGGAGGATGATTTGCTCTATTGCTGCAGTGGTCTTTCCAGAATTCATGGTCAACTTCACCAAGTATAGTATTGACTGTTTTCGCTAATGATTTGCTATTTATTGTATCTAATCTATCGTATAATTCTAGTTTATGATCAAACCAAGACATGTTTAATCTCCTTTAATATATTCATTCCAGATTTCTTTTGTTTGTCTTACACTATCTTCTACTGTTTTATTGACATCTATGTAGACTACTTTTGTCCCTCTTTTTTCAAATAATCTTTTCAGCCATTTGCTGTTGTATCTTTCCTGTAATTTTTTCTGGAATTCTAATTTTTCAAATATGCAATCGTCTTTTTTTTCTCTGCTCTCTAATCTTTGTATTGCTTTTTCAGGATCGAGTTTGGCTATTATGAGCAATGATGGGGGGTATTCTTCAACTGCCAGCTTATTTCCTGGAAGTTTTAGCACATCATCTAATCCTAATTCTTCCCCTTGTTCTTTTGCCTGTAATGGCTGATAGATAATAGAACTCACTACACTTCTGTCTGCCATGACTATCTTGCCTTCTTCCAGTGCTTTTATGAGAAGCCTTTTGTAGAGTATTTTTCTGTCCAGAGCGTAGGCATGAGCAACCGCTAAAGCAGAATATTTTCTGTTATTGTCTCTTATCAGTTCATCCCTTATTGCCTGGCCTATCCAGCCGTATGTTGGTTCTGCAGAGAGGATTACATCATAATCTTTTATAGAATCATATTCTGGGAAGTCTTTATTCTCTTTTATGTATGATTTGAGGTCGAATATTTTGAGATTTGCTTCCTTGGCTAATTCTTTGAATGTCCTTGCTATTACCCCTTTTCCTGATCCGTCTATCCCCTCGATTAAAATAAGCTTATAATTCATGTTTTATAACAGAATTATCTCTTTCTTTATATAAATATTATTACCTCAAAATATATATTGCCCTATAAGAATTCTTTTTAATGAAACTCATCACTATTTGGAAGACAGATAGAAAAATATCAAAATGAGGTGGAAAAAATGATAAAACCTGTACACATTACAGCGAGAGATTTGCCAGAAGCCTGGTTCTTATGTTTAGAGGAAGTTATGAAACATGGAAGGGATTATAAAATAACTGAAGGTAGTTATGAAGGTCAAAAGAGGAAACAGTTGGATTATTTTACAGTACATGTAAAGTATCCTAATAACTTACCTTTGCTTCCTGACATTCCTCCTGGTCTAGGGGTTCCATCACCAGCTGATGAAAAGTATTTAGAAGATTATCTTGAATATCTTATGACCAGTAAGAAAGAGCCTCAGGAAGATTATACTTATGGTGAGAGGCTTAATGATCCAAGGTTAAGGATAAAGGGTAAGGAGTATGTTATGGGTGTCAATCAGATTGATGCAGTCATTAAGAAGTATGTTGATGGTGGCCATGGTCAGAATCAGTGTACTATGGAGATTGGTATGCCTTCTGATATCAGTCTTGATGATCCTCCTTGTCTGAGGCTTATTGATACTATGATTCTTGATGGACAGTTAAATTTTTTCCCTTATTTCAGGTCTTGGGATCTTTGGGGTGGTTTCCCTGCTAATCTTGCTGGTTTACAGATGTTGAAAGAATATATGGCTATGGAGATTGGTGTTGAGGATGGTGAGATAATGGCTTCTAGCAAGGGAATTCATCTTTACGACCATTGTTGGGACGTTGCTAATATGAGGTTGTATAAGTTTGAGGATAAGAAGGAATAAGATGATAATTGGTTTGACAGGTAGTTTGTGTGCCGGTAAAGGTGAAGTTGCTAACTATCTGAAAAGCCTTGGTTTTATTTATTTTTCTCTTTCAGATGCTTTGAGAGAGGAAGCGCATAAGAATAATATTGACCATACAAGAAATAATCTTATCATTCTGGGTAATAAGCTTAGGGAAGAATATGGTAATGGTGTTCTAGCACAAAAGATTAGAGATATGATTCCTCCTGAGCAGAATATAATAATTGATAGTATCAGGAATCCTGAAGAGGTCAGAGAGCTTAAGCAGATTCCAGGATTTATTCTTGTTGGTGTTGATTCTTTGGAAGAGACTAGGTTTGCCAGAATGATTCAGCGTAATAGACAAGGTGATCCTAAGAATTTAGATGAATTCCGGGAGATTAGTGAGGATCTTGATATTGAGCATGGTCAGCAGGTTCAGAAGTGTATGTCTATGGCTGATTGTATTGTTCTTAATAACTTGTCTTTGGAGCAGTTGCAGAAGAAGCTTGATAAGATGTTAAAGGATAATGGTTTTGATAAGAATAGCAGGATTAATACGGATGATTATTTTTTGAAAATTGCGAGTGTTGTTGCCGAACGTTCGACTTGTAAGAGACATAAGGTAGGTGCTATTGCTGTTAGGGATAAGAAGATAATTACTACTGGATATAATGGTGCGGCTGCAGGAACTAAAGATTGTTTAGAACTTGGTTGTTTGAGGGATCAGTTAGGTATAGAGTCTGGTACTAAACATGAGGTTTGTCGGGCTATTCATGCTGAGCAGAATGTTATCATACAGGGTGCATTGCATGGTTCTAATCTTGAGGGTTCAACGATTTATTCTACTCTTGCTCCTTGTATTCTCTGTGCTAAGATGTTGGTTAATGCAAAAATTAAGCGTTTCGTAACTTATAGTGAATATTCTGAAGATAATTTCTTGAAGCTTTTTGGAGAAGCAGGTATACAGTTTGATAAGATGGGAAAGCCTTCTGACAGGATTTTTTCTGATTAGCCTTTTATTACCTTAACATATATTGTTCTTTCTCTTGGTCCGTCAAAATCGCAGAAGCATATGTTTTGCCATGTTCCAAGTTGTAGTTTTCCTTCTTTTACTATTACTGTTTCTGATGGTCCTATTATTGCTGCTTTTATGTGGGCTGCACCATTATCATCAACGGCATCGTGCATCCATTTGCCTTCTGGAATAATTTTATCCAAGGCTTCGACAATATCCTTCCCTATATTAGGATCGTAGTTTTCGTTGAGTATTATGGCTCCTGTTGCGTGAGGTGTATAGACTATGACTATTCCTTCGTCCAGATGCTTTACTTGTTCTTCAACTTCAGATGTGATGTCAACCACTTCATATTTTCCTTTTGTTTTTATCTTTATATTTTTCATTTTAATTCCTTCTTGATTTTAAGCAGTTCTTTTAGTTTTGCCTGTCTTTCTTTTCCGTGTATGCCGCATTTGATTATTGGTATGTCCCAGGCAACAGCAAGATGGCTTATTGATGCATCCATTGTTTCTCCTGATCTATGGCTTATTACAGGAACTATCTTATTCTTTAGAGCAAAATCAACTGCTTCTTTTGTTTTTATCAATGATCCTATCTGGTTTGGTTTGATTATTATAGCATTTATAGAATCTTTTGCTTTTCTTAATCTTTCTAGGTTTGTTGTTGTTAAGTCATCCCCACAGACTAATGTTTTTGTCCTTCTCTTCAGTTCTTTAAAGCTATCGAAGTCGTTTTCCTGGAATGCGTCTTCCACATATGTGAGCTTGTATTTTTTTGTTATTATTTCCATGAAGTTTATCTGTTCTTTTACTGTTAGATTTTTCTTGGGAATTTTTTTTGAGTAATTGGTATATTTGTAATTTTTTCCGTCAAAGAATTCTGATGCTGCTACATCTAATCCAATACCTATCTTTACGCCTAATTCTTTTTCAACTTTATCGATTACACTTTTTATCAAATCTAGAATGCTTATGGTGTCCATCTGTGGAGCCCATGCTCCTTCATCAGTCATCTTAGCTCCACCTAATTTTTCTCCGACTAGTTTATGTACATACTCGTTAGCAAACTTGGCATCTGCGAAGTCTGTTTTTTCTGGCAATAATAAGAATTCTTGCATATCTGGCTTTTCTTTTGTTTTGATGTGTGCCCCTCCACCTACAACATTGCCTAGAGGCATTGGTAGATCGTCAGCGTTTGGGTTCAGAAAGTGCCATACCTTATTTTTGGACGCTGCTTTTAAGATGGCAAACTCCAAGGCTATCATAGGGTTTCCTTTTATGATTGGAAGTAGTTTTTCTACCTGTTTAAGGTCTTGAAATCTTTCTATTTTGATACCTTTTAGATGCTTAAACTTGTTGATGAAGTCTATTGCAAAATCTATTCCTTGAGTAGGATATGCTTTGATCTCATGTTCTCCTGTCGATGCTCCGGATGGTGCTGCTGCGGAGTATTTTTTGTTTATTGTTATTTCAATCGTTGGTTTTTTTCTAGAATTTAAGACTTTTCTTGCTCTCACACTCTTTATTTTCATATTAAAATATTAGAGAAGAGGAGTATTTAAATTTTGTTTTAATAAAAAGATTATTCTTTTACAATTCTCTTCCCAATAGGTATTGGTTTCACAAAAATTTTATCATAATCCAAATCTGAAGGTAAGCTGCTTCGCAATTCTTGCTCAAAGTTTTCATTATCTTGAACCATTCGTTTATAGCATTCATCAAAAAAATCAACTAATTTATCAATGTTTCTTTCATCAGTAGTTTCGCTCCATTCAATACGAGATTTAAATATTTCACTATTTAAAT
>JAHIPG010000079.1 GCA_018894775.1 Nanobdellota archaeon | reverse complement strand
GTGAACCTTTTAGGATACTTCTGAATAAGCGTATTTGCTGTTCTCTTGATCAACATTGTCTTTATTCTTCCCATTGTAATTAATTATAGTATTCTTATTGAGTTTTTAAACCTTACGTTTTATATGATCTGTGTAGTAAAATAACATATTCTTTATGGTCTATTGTAAATATCCATTAAAAAAACAGTAGACAAGAAGTATAAAACAAAAATTTTCAAGTTTTAAATTCTTTTATGCGTTTCTTCAGCTTGAAAACAGTCTTTAGAGTTCCTTTAAACAAGCTTAAATTATCCCTGAATCTTATATGACTTTCTGTAATACCATAAGGACATGGAACTTCATACTCAGCGATCTTAATCTCTTTATTCCTGTCAATTGCAAGCTTAGCCATAATGTCCAAAATATCATGTTCTATATTATATTTTCCATCAATTTCAAGGTTATCACTTATGAATTTTGCCGATTCAAAATTATATGCTCTATAGCCTGTTTGAACATCATTCAAAGGAACACCAAAGGCATGATATGACATCTTAACAAGACCGTTTGCAATTTTTCTACTAAGAGGCATATCATCTTTTGATCTTTTTGCAATGACCATATCATATTCTTTAAGTAAAGAAACAAGTTTAGGAATATATTCTGGTGGGTGTTGCATGTCCGCATCAATAGTCACAACCGCTTCTATGTTATTAAGTTTCGTAACTTCTTCAAAGCCCTTCTTAACAGAACCTTGCTTACCCATATTCTTTTTGTTTCTAATTATCTTCACAACTGATTTACCCTTATAGTTCTTTAATATTGAAGAAGTATTGTCTGTAGATGCATCATCAATTACGACTATATATTTAGGATTGACTTTAATGGACTCGTCAATAACTTCTGCTATGTTATTCTGCTCGTTAAAAACAGGGATTATTATTGCTGTATTGATGTACATTTCTTTAACATCTTTAACTTCTTTGATTTCAAACATTGTAAATTAAGAACACTTTAGTTGACTTTTAAACCTTACGTTTCGGGCTCTATAACCCATATTTCCCGCACAATACGCCCATGAGGGTATATTACAGGCATTCCTATAAGTTCTATAGGTCTCCATGGCTTATAACCATATTTTTTTATTATTTGACTAAAGCGCATAACTACCTCTACATTCTGTATTGTTGGGAATCTTGGTACGACTATTGCTATCTTCCCTTTGACCACTTTTTTTGCTTCTTTTATTACTGCATCATACATAGGTTCTAATTTTGCCATTGTTTTTTGTGCTTCTTGTATGGTAGGCATCTCTTTAATGTATGGTCCAAGAAATGGTTCAGTTGCTATAGCATCAGCGTTTTGTATTATCTTGCTTAATTGTGTGCTATCTCCATGTATGACTTTGTAGCTTACCTTTAGATTATACTTCTTTTCTATGAATCTTAGATTTGTTTTTGCTGAATCTATGCTCGTTTTATCCTGGTCTATACCTTTTACATCCAGGCCCATCAGCATACCTTCTTGTAGAATTACCCCATAGCCGCAAAATGGATCAAGTAATGTTTTTTTTGCTTGACTTAAGTTTATTAATATTTTTGCAAGTCTTATGCTTATTGTTTTAAGATAGTCCTTGCAGGGCATCTGCTCATCTCTTTTCTCATGGTCGAACGGGTTGAATGCTGCAAGAGTCTTTGCCAGATAATTCCTGTATACTAAAAATTCAACTCCTTCTTCAACTAATTTCTGTTTGATGACTTCGTTTGGCATCAATGGTCCGCCTTCTCTCTTTGTTTTTTTGTATATTCCTTTGAGTTTCTGTTCTTTGAACATTGATTTTATCTCTTGTTCTATATCGCTTATGTCCTCTACCTCATAAGGGCTTACTCCAAACTTTACCTTATTATCGGTTCCTTCATAAATATAATCTCTGACGTCTGAGATTATTTCCCCTATCTTGACTATGCCCCCTAATTGTTTTATAGAAATTACTGAATCAAACTCCCCATCTATAGCTATCACTGCTGCACTTACTGTGAAGCCTTTCATAGAATAGTTTAGCTTATTTTTTTCAAAGTAGGCTATTATCTCTAAAATACTCAGTTCATGATCCCTTCCAAGGATAAATAGGTATTCTTTCATACAGTTTTAGAATTTTTTTTAGTTTATATGCGTTTCTAAGAATTCAGTCTTTTAAATATAAGCCCTTTTAGTTCTTTATCGAGGTATTTCTCTGCT
>JAHIPG010000078.1 GCA_018894775.1 Nanobdellota archaeon | reverse complement strand
CTATTGGTAAAAAGAGTAGAGCTTTTTGAATGGGAAATCGCAGAAAGCTTAGATGAAACAGAAAGAGGAGCCGGCGGTTTAGGACACACAGGCATTTAGACATTCTCAAAATTTATTATCAAAACCGTACCCAGTATAGTATTGAGCTGCCTTGCAATATTATGCATATGAATATTACCCTTACCTGTTAATTTTCTCTTCAAAAGGAATGTATCATGCTGAGTCTTGTTAAACTTTTCAAGGTTAAACTTATAGAATATCTCATATGTCTCATTAAGATATCTATTAAGCTGCTTGAGTATATTATGATTCTTAACTTTTGAGCTATAAAGCCATACATATTCGTCACTCAGCTTTTCTATCTGATCCAACAACATATAATAAAAAGGAACTTTCTTATGATTAAGATGCCCTTTCTTAATCAATAACCTCTGACAATAATTTGTCAACTTCTTAAGATTCTTATCTGATTCATCAACTTCCTTAGGGGATCCAGCCATTTCTATCAATAGGAGAAATATCCTTCTTAATACAATTTTAAATTCTTCGGATGACTCTTTTGTTATATCCTTAATCTTAAGTCTTCCTTTCGAATGCTCAATTATCTCATAACCTATCAATTTTGTGTCAACTATATCTGTTACGTATTTTCTGATGCCTGGCTTAGAATATTTTATGTTTAACTCATTTATCCCTAAACGATAAGCTGACTGGAGTATTTTCATCAAAGCATTCTCTGCCTTATCTCCGTCTATAAACTTAGTCTCCTGCTCTTCTTTTGTTATATTAATAATCGCTTTTGAACCTACGATTTCCAAATCGACAAGCTTGGTCTTATCCAGGCCTTGCTGCTTTATCCATTCTAATGGTAATGTAACAGTATATGACTGTCTGTTCTTCGGTCCTTGCGCGATTAGCCGTTTTTCCATTTTAATATAGTGTAATATGATAATATATCTGTTATAGTTTAAGATATATAAGCCTTCCTGTTTAATCAATAATTGAAGATGAGTTACATGATTCAAAAGGCAAAGGATCTAGCGACCATATTACACGAAGGGCAAAAGAGAAAAGAAGGAACACATTATATAACCCATCCTGCAGGAGTAGTCGATATTCTTAAACAAGAAGGAATAAACAATGAAAAAATACTATCCGTAGCCTGGCTACATGACACCTTAGAAGATACAATAATAAGTTATAAAAAACTAACAAATGAGTTCGGAAAAAACGTATCAGACAAAGTCTACCTACTCAGCAGAAATGTAGATAGAGATAAATATAAAACAAGAATAGAAAATTCAAGTTACACAGTACAAATAGTCAAGCTAGCAGACACACTACATAATGTACATGACCCATATTCATTAAACTACCTCTCAGAAAAGGGTATTCAAAGGAAAATATATGATTGCAGAGAATTCTACATCCCATTAGCAAAGAAAATCTGCCCAAGCATAGGAAACAAGCTAGAAGAATCTATTGATAATTATCTAAAAATATTCGGAGGTAAGAAAAATGAATAAAGAACTTGAAAAAATAGCTGAACAGCTTGGAGATTCTAAAGAAAGGCTGATTAGCAATTTGGAGAAGAACATAATAAGGGTAAGCAAGATGCGCAAATCCGAAGATGGCAAGTATAGAGTTTTAGGCATCGATAAGTTTTCAGGAGAAGAATGGGTAGAAGCAGAGTATTGTACAGCAGAGGAAGCTTTGCAAGAGGCAAGGAAGTTAACTAAAGACTCAATGTCTTATGCTACTCATGCAGACATCGCAACCGTTTTCTACGCTTATGATCCTAAAGGAAGATACCTTGGCGGAGACGTTTTCAATAATGAGTAAGGAGGAAATAAAATGAAAAAAACAAAAAACCTGGAATCAAAACTGCCTAAAATAGGCAATGACATATATGTGCCAACTTCACTACATCTTTACCGTGGCAAGGATGACTTTCTAGGAGGGCTTTGTAAAATAGTTAAAATTGAAGAAGATTACCTTACAATGGTCGGTGTAGAAGAAAGGCCAGGAGTTATGTACAACTGGGAATACCTAAAGGAAAACCAAAAGGAATGGAAAAAAGAATACAGAAAAAGAAGAGGCACACCAGACCCAGATTACAGACCAGAGTTTAATGAGGGATGGAGCTAAAAATCTCAGGAGGGAATAAATATGAAATTGCCTAAAACATTCGTACCTGAAGAAAATTTAGAAGAGAAAACAAAACAATTATTAGAAAAAAAAGAACAAAAGAAAGAGGAATCTATACTAACAGAATCAGAACGAAGATACTTTAAACTTCTTGCTGAAAAACCAAAAAAGAACTATGAAGTCTGGAATGTCACGTATGGTGATGGTAGTAAAGGGAGTATGTATAGGGAGGTAAAATAATCAAATGAAAATGCCTAAAACATTTATTCCAGAAAAAAACCTAGACGAAAAAGTAAAAAATATGATACTAAAATCAGAATACAAAGAAGACACACTAGAAAAATTTGACAGAAAGTTAAAAATAAAAGACAAAAAGTATGACTATTACTGTGATAAGTGCGAAGAACATGCAGGAAGCATAGAAATCTACTTGGGGAATGAAGACATTAAATGTTCACCACACATATTGCATAAAATATCCTGCTGGCCAACTTTTCCACGTGAAAAAGACCCGTTGGATGACAAGCCGAGAATAATAACAAAAAGTTACATAGGAGAATGCAAAATGCCAAAAAAGGGAAGCGAACTAATCGAAATCATGCAATACCTTGAAAATGACGAATTGGACTCAGTCTTAGCCATATTCAAAGGGGATCACATGGCGTTCTACTGCCCTAATTGTGACAAATGTTACTGCGAAAACCATTATGATACAAAGGATATATATGACGATGGAGGCTGGTATGATCATACGATGGGAACCTGTCCAGAAAGACATGAAAGAATTCTTAACAGGTCCCCAATTACATAATATGATATGAAAGGATGGTCGATGACTAATACGATAGGTTTATAATATCCTTATTTTCTTTTTCTTTTTATGAAGACAAAGTATCATTCCTACAAATCAGGATCATTAGCAAAAGGCTGTCAACTTTGCGTAAAAGGAAGAAAGTCTGTCCTTTTTGTAACAGGCCTTTGCGCTAGACACTGCTATTTCTGTCCGATAAGCAATCAGAAAAGAAACAAAGATGTAGTATACATAAACGAATGGCCTACAAAGAAAGTAAAAGATATAATCAAGGAGATAGAACTATGCAGTTCAAAAGGTGTAGGGATAACCGGAGGAGATCCTTTAATCAAAATTGACAGAGTTACTAAACTTATCAAAAAACTTAAGAAAAAATTTGGAAAAAAGTTCCACATACATCTTTACACACCATTAAATCTGGTCAATGAAAAGAGCCTTAAAAAACTAAATGATGCAGGATTAGATGAGATAAGATTCCATCCGGATATAGATAATGATTTCAACTGGGATATGATAAATCTGTCAAGAAAATATAAATGGGATATTGGTGTCGAAATACCTGCTATACCCAAAAAAGAAAAGCAGATAAAAAAACTAAT
>JAHIPG010000077.1 GCA_018894775.1 Nanobdellota archaeon | reverse complement strand
GTAAAGATATTTTCAGATATTTTTTATCCGATTATAAAACCTGCTGAACCTTTTGTAAATGAGGTAATTAAATGCATAGAAGAAAAATTAGATGATGCAAATAACATAATACCTAAGCAAAAAAGAAGGAGAAAAAATCATAAAACTCTTAAAACACATAAAAATATAAATACAAACAAATTAAAAAGAAAAAAGAGTAAAAAATAAAAGATATAAACTGAAAATTACATAAATAAAGATAATTAAAAAATACTAAATAAAATGTGGTTCGCAAAAAAAGAAAATAATGAATATGAAACAAAAAAGTATGTTATAGATAGTATTGTAAAATATACTGATGATATTTGGCTGTTCAAAATAAATTGCAATCTAAATCCTAAACCCGGACAATTTGTGCAAGTTTCTGTTCCTGGAATAGGGGAAGCGCCAATTTCGTGTGCATCTTATGACGATAAACAGCTTTTGCTTCTTATAAGAAATGTCGGTTCTGTTACACAATCAATATTCAAACTAAATATCGGAGATAAAATAGAATTACGTGGACCTTATGGAAACGGATATCCGATGGATAAATTAAATGGAAACAATCTTATAATTATAGGTGGAGGAACAGGAACCGCACCTCCTCATTCAGTAATTGATTATGTAGAAAAAAACAAGCAAAATTACAAAGAGGTTTATATTTTCATGGGATTCAGAACTCCTGATGATGAACTTTTCATAGGAGATATAGAAAAATGGTCTAAGGATTTCAAAGTTGAATTTTCTGTCGATAAAGCGCCTGAAGATTTCCATGGAAATATATGTTTAGTCACAAGTCTTATTGAAAATGCTTTCAAAGAAGGAAAATTAAAACCAGAAAACACAAAAGCAGTTATCTGCGGTCCTCCTATTATGATGAAATGCATAATAGATATGTTAAAGCATTATAATTTTGATGAAAATTCAATTTATGTGTCTATGGAAAGGCACATGAAATGTGGAGTAGGAAAATGCGGACACTGCATGGTCAACGGCAAATACTGCTGTCAAGACGGCCCTGTCTTCAAATACTCAGAAGTAAAGGATGTTAAGGAATAAAAGAGATATTATAAATTCAAATAATCAAATGGAACAATTAAAACTTAAACCAAAAATAGCAATTGAATCTGTTACAGGATGTGCTGGATGCCAGCTTGAGATTTATTTTCAAGAGTATCTAATGGAAATTCTTGAAAACTTTGAATTAGTTTCTGCGCCGATGATTAAAGGAAAAAATGAATATGCTGTTGCAGACATAATCTTTATCGAAGGAACAATTGTCAATGAAGAAGATATGGAAAGAGTAAAAGCCATGAGAGAAAAATGCAAAATCCTTGTTGCAATAGGTGAATGCGCGTGCCATGGATGCATGCCTACAATGAACTATTCTCAAAATAAAAAAAATATTGATGTAATCAAATCATCGTATGAAAATCCATCTATGCTGAAAGACAAACTAAAAAACATCGACCCTGTTCCAATTGATAAAATCGTAAAAGTTGATTATTATATCAAAGGATGCCCTATGGACAAAAAAGAATTTGAAAATTTTGTCAAAGATTTCTTGTTAGGAAAAAAAATACAGCAATTCAACCAGCCATTATGCTATTATTGTAATTTAAGAGAAAATGAGTGCATTTTAGAAAAAGGAGGCAAATGCCTGGGTCCTGTCACAGACGGAAACTGCTCAGTAATGTGCCCATCTTATGGAATCGGATGCACAGGATGCAGAGGTTTCATTGAAGATTCAAATTTAAATGCATTCAATATAAAAATGAAATATTCGGGATTTTCAGAAGAGGACATCCAAAATAATCTACACAAATATGCTGTACTGCAATATGAAGAATATTTTAAGATTCAAAATCCAAACCCTATGCAAGAAAAAACAACAATAGAAGAAAAACCAAAAATTGAAGAGAAAAAAGAAGAACTTCCTGCACCAGAAGAAAATAAAAATTCATTCTGGAAAAGAATATTTGAAAAAAGAAAAAATGAAGCAAAATTACACTTAAAAAAAGAAAAACAAGAAATAAAAACAGATTCAAAGAAAAAAGTTAAAAAAACAACTGTGAAAAAACCAAAAATAGCATCCAAATCAAAAACATCAACTCATAAAAAAGAAAAATCAAAGAAAAAACCAACTAAAGGAAAACAACTTAATATTTTCGAAGCAATTAGATTAAGATTTTCAAAGAAAAAGAAATAAAATGACAAACATATGTATTTTTGGAAATAGCATAACTTGGGGAGCGTATGATTTTGATAAAGGTGGCTGGGTGGAAAGATTAAAAACTCACCTATTTGAACAAAAAAAATATTATGAATTATATAATTTAGGCGTATCTGGAGATACAACAAAAAATATTTT
>JAHIPG010000076.1 GCA_018894775.1 Nanobdellota archaeon | reverse complement strand
TATTATCAAGATATGATCATGCTGCAGGGAGATTCAAAGAGCGGGTTGAAAAGCAGTTGGAGAATAAAAAGGATAAGAAATTAGATTTTTGGGATGATTGAGGGCAAAAGAAAAATATATGCAGAGGATAATGGATAGACTATATTATCTTTCTGAAAAGAATTGCTGATTTAGTTCAATCCATTATCTAACCATTCGAAGAAATATTTATCTACAACCTCATCCCTAATCTTTAGTTATGACAGAGAAAAAGATGCCTGTGGTTGAGGGGGTGAAAGAGATGGAAGACGCAACATTGCACAAGGGGGTTTCTAGCACGGATAGGTCAAAAGCTAAGGAGTATCTAAGGCAGGGAGTGAAAGCCCAAGAAAAATGTAATCTCAGAGAAGCCTTAGCATTATTTAAGAAAGCTACAAAAGCCAATTCAACTTCTTTAAAGGCATTGGAACACAAAGCACAACTCTTAGAGAAATTCGGTAAGTACAAAGAAGCGGAAAAATGCTATGAAAAGTTGCTACACTACTGTCATAAAGATTTCAAAACTTTAAAAGATAATGCCACACTATACAGTTTACTACTCTCAAGGATTAAAAACAAGAAGAAACTAAAGGAAGAGTTGGTAATCGTTGGCAAACTGGTAGAAAGGCATCCCAGAAGCATTGAGCTGCGGTTAATAGAGGTAGACATTATATCGTACCTTATGGGCAATACCAGGGCTTTAGAGTTAATTAATAAAATCTTATACCGCTTTCCTCAAAGTAATAAGGTATGGGAAGAAAAACGCCTTTTGCTGCATCTATCTGAAAAATACGATGAGCTATTTGAGCACCTTGATAAAGAGTTAAAGAAGTTTCCTAATGAAACTTTTATTCTATACAACAAGGCTCAGGCACTTCGGGAGTCAGGGAAACTTCATAGGGCTTTAGGGTGCTGGGAAACACTCATTAAAAAAGATAAGACATCTAGGGTGGAAGCACTTGAAAGCAAAGCAGAAATACTAGTAGAAACCAAAAAGTACAAAGAAGCAATAAAAACTCTAGACAAACTTCTGGGGATAAAATATAAAATCGGCAGTGTAACCTATTCTCTCCTCTCTAGATGGATACAAGAAATAAGACCTGATTATCTCAACATCTGGCTTTTGAAAGCGCGTGCCTTCAAGGGGCTGAAAAGATACAGAGAAGCAGTAGAATGTTATGAGATAGTGGATCGTATGAGTGGGGACGCCTACGAAGCCTATATCTCTACAATAAAAGAAAGGGGGGAATGCTCACGGAAATTGGCACATGGGAAAAAGGTGGAGGCGAAGAAGAATGGTTGAACAAAAGAGTTTCTTCCCTTACTTCCCTTCCAGAGCCGAGGTAGTGAAAGGGGAGTTAAAGGAGAGAATAATGGAGTGGATATTTTAGTTCAATCATTTTTCTAACCATGCTGAATAAACTATATTAACAATCTTGTCCTAATAGTATATTGGTGATAAAATATGAAGGAAAAAGGAACAAAAAACAAAACAAAGAAAATGAAGAGAAAGAAAAGAAAGAAAATCTATGTTCTTGCTAATAAGGACGGTTTAGACTACTATATGGATAAAGAAAACTTTGATTGTGGCTCAATATGTGCCATGAATGCACAGGGAAGCATGACTGGTGTTTTCTTTTACGCTGAAATATCAGAGCAGACAGATAAAAAAATGAAAAAGATTTTAAAACGCAAGCGTGAAGGCTGTATAACACAGGATGCAAAGAGCATAAGAGCATTGAAAGTAATAAGAGACGAAGCGTTGAAAATAAGGTTTATTATTCCGCCCGGCAAAAGTGGAAAAGAGACATTGGATGGCATAATAACAACATAATAAACAGAAAAGTTTGGTTTAGAGTAATTTTTTGAAATCGGATTGAATGAAAGGCTTAAAAACGGTCATTTTAGTTCAATCATTTTTCTAACCATGCTGAATAAACTATATTAACAACACAGTCCTAATAGTACATAGGTGATAAAATATGGATGAAAAATGTGGGAAATGCAGGAAAAGAAGCTGCCCAATGAAAAAGATGGGTAAGCTGGAAAAGAATCTGATGAAATGGTTCAGGGCAGAGAAAATCAGTCTTCCAGAGGGTGCTCTGCTGACAGAGAGATGCCTTGATAAGATAACTGAGAAAGTATTGAAGGAGCGGAAAAAGGACAGGGATGCGGTGATACTGTTGAGAATGAGAAGAGCGAATCTGGGTTTAAACAATGAGATAGATGATGCTGTGGATGATGACCTTGATGAGGAAGACGGAAGAGAGCATATGAAAAATAGGGCAGAAAAGGAAAGGATGAAAACATGGTCGTACATAGGCTGAAAAAGGGAGATGAAAAACAAATATATCCCAATAAAACCATATGACGATGGATAACCATGCCTAAAATCAAAGTAGTCGCATTCGACCTTGACAGCACACTCATAGACTTCATAAAACTGAAAAGGATGTGCTGTGAGCAGGCAGCAAGTGCAATGGTTGATGCCGGGCTACAGATGTCTGTTGAGTATGCCTCAGAAAGACTTATGAAAACCTATTTTGATGTGGGAATAGAATCAGACAAGGCATTCTCCATATTTTTGTTTGATGCGCTTGGGGAAATAGATGACAGGATACTTGCTGCGGGGATACAGGCTTATCTTAAGACAAAGAATGCTTTCCTTGAGCCGTATCCAAAGGTTATACCCACGCTTATTGCTCTGATAAAAAAAGGGTATAGGCTCGGTATTGTTACGGATGCACCCAGGTTGAAGGCTTATCAACGTCTTTCTGCTATGAAGCTTGTTCATTTCTTTGACACTGTTGTAGCGAAGGAGGATACTGGTAAAGGAAAGTATGATGAGATGCCATTCAAAATGCTTTGCGAAAAACTAAATGTTAAACCGGATGAGGTTATGATGGTTGGCGACAACCCTAAGAGGGATGTGAAAACACCTAAAAGGATGGGGATGAAAACCGTTCTGGCAAAATATGGGCAGCAAGAGCCAAAACCAGAGTTAGAACCAGATAAACCAGACTACGAGATAAAGGATTTCTCAGAGCTGCTGGGGATATGCTAACTTTATATTTGCGTGCCTCTTGGAGGCAGAAACTGGGAAAATAAACAGCAGGGCAGGTGCGTTTCAGGATAGCAAAGCACAGGAAACGGGGGCAGAAAAACTATTTGCGTAAACGTTATTTTTAATACTGCCAAAGCCTATGTAGGAAATGAGAAAAAATGGGTTCGGATATAATCCAAAAATGGGGGGATATGCGAAGTATTGCAGATATAACGAAGTTAGGCGAAATTTGGAAGTAAAAAATAAAAAAGGAGGTCTTGTATGGCTATACTATTAAAAAGACAATTGACAGATGCTGAGAAGCAAAGAATACTCGAAACACATGGAAGAATCTGCTTTGCTACAGGCCATTCGATTAGAGATGATGAAAATGTGCAGTTTGACCATATAAAAGCATTTACAGCTAGTGGAGTAAGCGAATTGGATAACATTGCTCCAATGTGTGAAACGCACAATAAATCCAAAGGTGCATTACCATTATATGATTATAGAGTCAAATTGAGATTAAATGACTTTTTTGGTTCTGGTGACAAATTAACTTTAGGGCATCTTTTAAGGTATATGAAGGGGAACAAAGACATTACTGATTTTGGTGAACAAATCGCGATTGATAAAAAAGACGATAAAGTCTTACTGGGATATGATGGGAAACAAATTGTATCTAATCTTCACGCATGTCCAGTTACAAATTTGATGTACTTTTATGCTACTTTGCCAATAGAAATAATCGATAGCGATGACAGTAGTGATAAGTCCCTAGGTCTACAGCCCCGTTATTTAATATTCGATAAATTGTTCGAAATGTTCAGACACTTTCAATGGCATCCTGTTTTACAACCTTCGATCGGACGTGTTTTGGGGAATAAACTTATAATTTTTGACGGTCAACATAAAATTGCTGCATTATTATGGACAGGGCGAAGGGATTTTGAATGTAAAATATATATTAACCCGGACATAAGATTATTGAACCAAACTAACATAGCAGCTCACGATAAATATTCACAAACTAGATTCTTTTCAAGTATTATGGTAGGCAAAT
>JAHIPG010000075.1 GCA_018894775.1 Nanobdellota archaeon | reverse complement strand
CTTTTTTTAACCACTCTAAAATGATTAAAATCACATATTTTATCGACGAAAACTTTAAATACTATATCACTTTATTAAAAGTTAATAAATAGTTACATAATATTAAAAAAAATTTAGAAAAGGAGGAAGATATAAATGAATAAAAAGAGTATAATATTAATGTTAAGTGTTTTAGTTCTTTTGACCTTAGGTGTTTTTTATGTGATGGCAGACTTGACTTCTTTGACTTTAACAAAGTTAGGTGATGTCCCTGATGTAGCGGATTACATAAACGAACAGGTAACAATGAACTTAACACTTGTTGCAAATACAAACGTGACTAACGTAACATTTACTGTTGATACAAGTAATGTTACATGGTTCCCAGTATCCTCAGCAGGAGCTGAAGAAAAATTTTGGAACGATACAAACATAGGATTAACAAACATAACCTACTTTGCTGATGGTACACCATGGACTGATTGGAACTGTACAAACATGACCGCGGCAATATTAAGTTGTGAGTTGATGCAGCATGATAGCCCTTTAGGATCTACAGGTAACACTACTTTAATACTATCTATAAACGTATCAGCAATCGATAACAACAATGAAGAATCCCTTGTAAACTTCTCAGCAAACGATAACGCAACATTCGGTGCATCTTCAACACTAAACATAGACACTTCATTCCCACGCTTAATAGATCTGAACATAACTGATGGGCAAACATATATCATGGGCAACGTAACAACTATGTTTGGTACTTATGCTTTAAGTACAACATCAGACTGGACAGTAGAAGCTACAATAGAGGATTCAAACTTGGAGGCCAACAAGGTTGTGCTTAGTTATAGGTGTGACGACGGGGAATTATCTTATATACAAGGAGCAACAGGTGACAATCAAAGCGTACTAACTGGTACACCAACAAGTGGCAGGCTAAGGCTTTTTTCAGGAACTATAAGTAAAACTGGTTGCTTTAGAGATGCTAGCGTAGCCTCACACAATGTATCTTTTGGGCTACTAGCAAACGACTCATGGAACCAAGTAATAACAATAAATCATACGGGTTCAGCATCATTGGCTGTACTTGGACAGTATGAACTCTTACCAAGCATTGTTAAAGTGAATGTAACTGGAACTCTAAATGGGCAAATAACAACATTAACAAATGGAACAGGACTAGATGGTACTTCAGACTATCTACCAGCAGGAAATCTAACATTTAACGTTGAAGTAGTAGGAGATAAATCTCCATTCGCATGGATTGTTTGGAACGAAACCGGAGGAGACGACTCAGCTCTATATTCAATTAAACCAAAGGCAGCTAACGTATTTGAATATACAGGTGTAAATTCAGCAAATTCGATAAGACTAAGGAATATCTCAATGGGTAATGCTGGTGGACCTTTAGTTGGAGATAATAATTCAGCTGTTGAAAATAATACAATAATAATATACAGCCAAACACTAGACATTACAGCAGGGAACAATACGAATGACTGGGTATTCTGGGTGTATGTAAACAACACAGACGGCAACTACACAGCTATTGGATCACATAGGTTCATAGTTGATTCTGAAGCTCCATCAATAGTAATGACACCACCAAGTGATAGAACAATAGCCCCAAGAGCATCAATAACCTATAGATGTACACCATCAGATCCACTGTCAGGAACCTACCAATCTAAATGGGAAGTTCAGAAACCAGACAGCACTTGGGTAACAGTACAGGACTGGACAGTTCTGACCACAACATACGACGATCAAGCTATCTCATTGGATAACACAAACCTTGCAGGAACCTATAGTGTAAAGTGTTCGTTTAAAGATAACGTAGGAAACGTTGGAGAAAAAACCACTAGCAGTGATGGAGAAACATTCAGAGTGTTTTATTCAACATCTGACACAAGTGGAGGAACAACAGGAGCAAGTTCAGCTGCAAAAATAGACCTATCAACACAAGAAGAAATGACAGTGAAAGAAATGCAAGGAACAATAACAACATTTACACTTGATGGAGAAACAATACACAAGATAACAATAAGAGAAGTAGGATTAACAACAGTAACACTAATAATAGAGTCAGACCCTATAGAAATAACACTATCAGTCGGAGAAACAAAAGAAGTAGATGTTGATGGTGACGGAGAAAACGATATAAGCATAACATTGAACAGCATAGCAGACGATGGTTTAGTAGACTTGACAACAAAGAGACTGACACCATTACCAGCAGCAGAAACGCCAACAGAAGAAGTTGCACCTACAGAAACACCAACAGCACCAGTAGAAGAAGCACCAAGCAAAGCATGGCTATGGATACTAATAATAGTAATCATAGTAGTGATAGGTGTCGGATACTGGTTCATGAAGAAGAAATAAACTTTCTTTTTTCTTTTTTTTCTTTTTAAAACATACTTCTCAACTTTCAAAAACTTTATAAATTGTAAATCAAGCATGATATTACCATGAAAAGAGCGATTATAGGGCTATTGATATTAACTATATTCATGCATTCTGTTATAGCAGCAAACGTTTACGAAGCAGAAGACTTTTTAGAACATCCTATTCAAATGGCAGTTCTTGAAGAAAGGGATGTTTTAAAGATAGACTGGGGCGATAAAGAGCATCAAATCATGGTTAGGAAGATTTACTCTGATACATATAAAGTTGATTTAACAACCTTTGTAGAAGGCTCTGAAGTGCCATTCTACACATCAATAACCCAAAAAACCTCACTAGACCTTGACTTTGATAGAGATGGGGAATATGACCTAAAAGTGTCTATTTTTAACCTGCTACCAGATGAGAAATTTGTAGCTTTAAACATTGAAGTGATAGGAAAAGAGGAAAATAAACAAGTAATAATCTCTGATACAATCAAAATAGATGACCAATCAGCTAAACAGCCGATTAATAAAAATATATATCTCTTAGCAGCCTTTGCGATCTTAATAATTGGTGTCTGGAAAAGAAGATACATCCTAAAAACTTACAGGTCTATAAAAAAATAAAAAGAAGATAAATATGATTATTCTATAACTTATATTCACTAAAAAACTATATAAACAATACAATATGGAACTATTACTATGTTAAGCATCACTATACCAACATATAATGAAAAAGAAAACCTCCCTATCCTCATTGAAAAAATAAACTATATTCTCAAACAAAATAAGATTAATGGAGAAATTATTGTAGTAGATGATAACAGCCCTGATGGAACAGGAAAGCTTGCAGAAGATCTTAAGAAAAAATATGAAAACATGAAAGTATTGCATAGAGCAGGAAAACTAGGCCTATCATCAGCAGTTCTTGACGGTTTTAAAATTGCAGAGGGAGATATTATGGTGGTTATAGATGCTGATTTAAGCCATCCTCCAGAAGTTATACCTTTAATGTATAATGAAATACAAAAAGGTACAGATTTTGTAATAGGTAGCAGATACATAAAAGGTGGGAAGATAATCGGCTGGTCACTGTATAGAAGATTCATATCAAAAGGCGCAAACCTCATCTCAAGACCTTTCTCAAAAGCAAATGACTCTATGTCAGGTTATATTATGATAAAAAAAGAATGTTT
>JAHIPG010000074.1 GCA_018894775.1 Nanobdellota archaeon | reverse complement strand
TATCGGAATTATTGATATCCAGCAAGAAAACTGGTTGAGTTCATTTATTTTATTATCAAAAATATCCAAAATTCATCAGTTAAACCACCCCATTAATAGAGTTAAATCTGTATGCCTACGCAATAGTTGTTGGTAAGTTTAATGGGTAATTGCCTGTTACCAATAGGAAGGTTTATTATGAAGGACAAATATATTTATTGTTGTTTCGCATGTCTTTTACATCATCTCAAAAAGTTTCTGTTCTATCAGAAAATGAAAAATCATTAGTGGGTAAGGTAGAACCATGAAAAGAAAGAATAGAAACCGTGAGAAGAATAAAGGCACAGAGGAATGCCAACGATTTTCTTAGCACCAATTTTGACAAAATCTTGAAACTTTTACTCTTAAAGCTCATTTATTCACAACCTTTAAACAGTGTGTATATTATTAACATTTTTTCTGAAATATTCATCACGAGTTTGGATTATAAGATCATAAACTTCTTTAGAATTTTTTATCTCGACTGGGATTTTTTTAATCAACCCCTTTTTAACATAAAACTCTATATTAGGGGAAAAAGATTTTTCGTTACAGTTAATATCTTCAATATCATCAAATTTATAGAAACCTCCTAGAAAAAGAGTTGTTATTGTTTTTCCCCTATTTAAAAAAACTCCGCTTTCATACACTTGAATTACTGCAGATTTAAAACCCATCGCAAAGAGAATAATAAAAATAATCCCAACAGGCACTAACAACCAGGCACCGATCCCTAGCCATATATCCCCTTTACGTATCGCTGCAATTCCTCCTGTAATAGCCCTAATTGAAATAATAGTAAGCACGGATATAAGAATAGCAAAAAGTATTCTATGCCATATCATTTTTCTTTCCAGTATAAGTTTTCCTCTATTTTCTTCCATTATCTCACTCCTTACGATAAAGCAGTTCTGAAATATTCATCACGAGTTTGAATTATGAGGTCATAAACTTCTTTAGAGTTTTTTACATCGATTCCACAAATCTTTCCTAAGAACGCATCACTATAAAATAATATTTTTGATGATTGCATAAGTGTAACATTTCTAGGTTTGTATACAATTTTTTTGATTTCTTCGAAAGTATAAAACCCCCCTCTCCATATACTCATTAAACCACGTCCTTTCTCTAGAAAAACTCCTCTTTCATATATTCTAATAAAAAAATGTTTATACCACAACATAAGAAAAATAACAAGAAGACTTAACAAAAATATCATAATTCCAGAAATGAAGATTAATGTCATATTTCCACTATTTTTTGCTGCTATTCCACCCTTAATGAACAAGGCAATAAGGAAAAAAGCAATAAGGATTTGAAAAAAACATAGCAATCGTCCTTTTGTCTTTCTTTCTAGAATCAATTCCCCTATATCTTCATTCATTATCTCACCCCTATTAAGTAGTAGTTTTACTAATAGTAATACTTAGAAAAACTATCCCAAATATGAAACTTATCAATCCCACAAGTATTGCTAATGCAGCAACCAGTCCCTGAGATGCTAAAGCATCTTTTCCCAAACCCAAAGCACCAGTAAACGCAAAAAACAATCCTACACCTGCTATGGCTACACCCACACACCCTAGAATTACATCTACATTGGGCATCAAATTTTTACCAGATGCCCAAGCAAGGATTAGACCTATTACCGAGAGCACCAAAGCAAATGCAGTACCTACAGCAAAAATTTTTGAGGCAACAGATAAGGCAAGAGCTGCAGTGGCTACTATTAGAGTAATATAATCAAGAGCGTCAAAATTTGTCAAATCAAACATCCATTCAAAGAAAGACTCAACCGCCTCACCACTATTAGACAAACTCGTAAACGGATTATCAACACTAATAGCAACCATACCAATAATCAAAGGTATAATCAAAGTTATCGCTGCACCAACACCCGTAGCAAGCTCCGCAAGACGTACAACAACAATGAGAACAGTAACTAATACAAGTATAGCCTTCACAAAAGGCGTAAAAATAGCATTCACAATAGCATCCAACTTCCCCGCACTTATACTACCAGTAGCCTGATACTCCTCCCAAGCAGATGCAGCAGCAACAGCAACACCCTTTGCATAACTCTCCATACAAGCCTCTATTACGGCTAATGCAGATGTAACCATACTTATAATGGTGTCCAAAATCCATGAACCTAAACTCTCCAAAGCATTCTTAACCGCTTCACCTACCGCACACCATGCATTCCATGCAGACATCAGCATACTCACATAAATCTCAACCATCACAGTAAAAGGACCCTTATAAGTTCCATTGCACTCATTCCAGTTACCAAGATAATCAAACGCCTTGACTTTCACAGTGAAACCAACAGCAACATCAGTAACAAGT
>JAHIPG010000073.1 GCA_018894775.1 Nanobdellota archaeon | reverse complement strand
ATTATAAAACCTGGGTCTATACTTACAGCTGATATTGTGATAGGCATAGCCATACTTGTTTTGGGCATTTCTACCTGGCTTAGGACTTTGGTTAATACTTCTACTAAGAAGCTGCTTAAGGCATACAGCATAGGTGCTCCTAATCCGACAGCAGTGAATATGAATATAACATACATATTTATACTGCTTCTTATTTTTTGTTCTATGAAGTCTTGTTCTCTTAAGTTACGTGAGGTATGATCCAATAGGGATGCAAGTTCTCCTCCTGATCTTATTCCGGTTACTATCAGCATTATTGTTTTACTTACTTTATCTGATTTTATTCTTTTAGTTATTCCTATTAATGCTTCATCTATGTCTCTTCCGATAGTTATTTCTTTTCCCATCCTGTTTATTTCTTTTGTCAATGGTCCAAATTCTGGTCTTGCTGCGAGTAATAATGCTTTTTCTGGTGTTAATCCTGCTCTGAGATTAGATGACATTAATTGAAGGGCGTCAGGTAATGCTCTTTCTATGAATTTTGCTTTTGCATCTACACTTAATACAAGCCACATGTAAATAAATATTTCAAAACCCACAAATATTATTATGAAAGTTAATATTAGATTCCATCCAAAGAGTTTTGCTGCTGGAAAGGCTATTGCCCATCCTAATAGAAAGCCAAAAACTAGTATAAATCCTAAGAAACTTGCCGGTTCTGTTTTTATATTGGCATACTCTAATAGATTTTTATATTTTTGAAAAATCTTTTTTGGGTACAGTATCCTTGATATTTTTCCATATGCCATTTTATGATGTCAATAAGTTCGGTCTTTTTGATCTTATTATACCTAAAAACATTATTTGAATGAATATTACCATTCCAAGCAAACTCCACAATACTACCTTTGTCAGGTTTGTACCTAAGCCCATGAATGATGATAATACTATGATGAATGTTACACTTAAGCTTGGGACGATTACAGCAGCAAGCATGTAGAACATTGCTAGCGGACTAAGTTGGCTCCCATAGTTCTGTATTTGTATCATCTGTTGTTCTCCCAATGAGTTTATTATTTCTGACATAACATTTCTCATTTCTGCTCCTGCTTTCATTCCATTGACTATCTGCCAGATTGCTCTTCTGAATAAGGTTGAAGGATTATTGCTTGCTATTTCTTCTAAGGCTTCTACCTGGCTTTTTCCTGCATTTATTTCTTTGATAGCTCTGTCAAATTCTTTGCTTAGATCCCCATAATCTCCTGCTGCTATATTTGTCAGTATATTGAATAAAGGAACCCCTGAATTCAATTGGACTAAAAAACTTTGCAATGCCGGAAGTAAATTTTGTTCCAAGCTTCTTATTTTTTTTCTTGAGAGTATTTTTGGATAAAGTACCTGTTGAATGAAAACAAATAGCGAAAAAAAGAATGATGCACCTATTCCAATGATTATTGCATTTTCTACCTTAAATGCAAATAACATGAAACTGAAAATTAAACTTAGGAATACAAAGAACATTAAAGATGCAAATATACACATTGCCATATATTTTTCTGATTTTTCTTTGATTCCCGCCTGTCTTAAGTTAAGGCTTAAGAATGGAAATATTGGTAAGATTTTAATTGCTGGTTTTTGAACTAGTCTAGAGCCCTTTGTTATTAGTTGCGGCGGTAGAAATGTATATGGTAGCTTTATCATTTAGTTGTTCCAAGTTTTTTGTTTTTTCCTGCTAATTTAAGCACATTATCTTGTTTAGTTGTTCCAAATTTTTTGTTTTGTTGTGCTAATTTAAGCACATCATCCGGATTTGTATAGTAAGCGTTAAATAACTTACCCATGTTACCAATCCCCCTTATTTTTTGTTTGACTAGCCAGTTCAAAATTGTTTCTTTTGATTTCAGTTCTTGAACAAGTTCTTTTTGAGTTGTTCCAGTAAATCTGCCTAAGTCTTCTTTTAGTTTTAATGATTCTGAATGGGCTACTATCTTATCTGTCTCTGGTTTCCATCTGTAGAGGATGTTTGGCTTGACTGTTACTTCATCACCTTCTTCACTGGGTATGTATTCACCTATTTGCAATACCCTCCTTAAACCTCTTCTTCTGTCTCTAAACATTACAACATTTAGGTTAACTGCTGTTAGCAAGTTTGAAGGCACTTCTATTGGTGGATATATTAACCTCTTGATGGTTTCACCTACTGTATCTGCGTGAACAGTTGCGTAAACTGAATGTCCTGTGTGCATCGCTTCAAATAAGACTTGTGCTTGTTCCTTTCTTCTCATCTCTCCCAGTATTATTCTATCTGGTCTCATCCTTAAGGAGTTTACCAGCAAATCAAGCATATTTACTTCCCCTTTTCCTTCTGGATTTGCCTGTCTTGTGACTAGTGGACACCAGTAAAGGTGTTCTGATAATTGAAGTTCTCTTGTATCCTCTATTGAAATAACTCTTTGATTTGGTGGTATGAATGGTAATATTACATTAAGGAATGATGTTTTTCCGCTTGCAGTTCCTCCACTTATGATTATGTTCATTTCGTATTGGATTGAGTGCCATATCAATGCAAAGATTTCTGCAGAGCAAGTTTGATTAGTTATCAAATCTGTTACTGTCCATGGATCCCTTGCGAATTTCCTTATTGTGATTGTATGCCCTTTTGTGCTT
>JAHIPG010000072.1 GCA_018894775.1 Nanobdellota archaeon | reverse complement strand
TTCATGAAAAAACCAGACCGCAACATTTCCATGTGCTGCGGAACAGACTTGGGAACACAACCACTCACAGAACATGAAATATACATGCACAAACAAGAACACCATGAAGGACCAGGAACAGAACCAACCATAAGCGCACCATCAAAACACAGAGAAGACATCATTGCATCCCCACCACCTATGCCTGAGACACGAGCCGCATCAAAAGAATACAAGGACCTGTATGAGGATGTTTTCAGCCAAATAAGAAGATAACATTTATAATGTCAAATTTTTATGAGGTTAAGTTTAAATACCCTGAGACCTCTGTTCAATCAGGGGTGATTAAAAATATGGTAAAAGTAAAGAAGAAAAGCGGGGAGCTCGCGGATTTCGAGCTATCGAAACTTGAAAACGCTGTTGTAAAAGCAGGTGTTTCTGAGAATCTGGCAAAAGAGATAGCTGGCTCTGTAAAAGTAGAGGAAGGAATGGAAACAAGTAACCTTAGAGCACAGATTGTTACTGCACTACAAGCTAAGGACTCAGATGCCGCAAAAAGATACGAAGAGTTCGAAAAATAATATTTCTCCTCTTTTTTATATTTTTTTGTTGTTGCGGATTGGGTAGTTACACTTTCAACTTTATATTTATATTAAAAAACCGTCGTCCGCCTGATCTTGAAAGATAGAATGATATGTATTTCAAACAATATAACCTTTTCTGTTTTGGGTACTTTTATTATGCATAATCCGTTTTCGTTATTAGTGATAATAACTCCTCCCCAATGTCAACACAGTAGTAAACTATATGTTAAAGAGGAAAAATAGGATAGGTGATATGAGTGAGTCACAAAAAATGGGATGGGATAAAGAAAGGTTTGATTATAAGTTTGATTGGGGCTACAGCGCTCAAGAGTGTTGAGAAGAAAAAAAAGAAAAAATATGAAATAGTGCCTTCCGATACACTTCTTCTAAAATATCTTGAACGGAAATTAAAGGTAAGTCGTGAAGATATGAAAAAAGATATTCTACTCCTTTGTGAGAAATTATCTGAAAAAAATATTTTTGCCCCTATAGACTTCAGCGTGTCAGGCGATGAATTATATAGTAACACATTGAATGAGGATATCGGGTTTTGTATGTCAGCAGGTTTAATTGAAGAGCGAAAAGGATCCGTAATATATCAAATAACGGACAGAGGGAAAAAAAAGATAAATGATAGAAACGGCGCTTTTTATGGGGGTGTAAATACGGGGGCTATAGAAGTTTTAGAGGGAATATTAGAGAAGAATATATCACAAAACTATAAGCCGGGAGTAAGAATATAATAAAAAATAGTGTGTCTTTCAACTAGAGGAATACTATAATGTGGAAATATATTAAAGATCCTATACATGGTTATATAAAAATAAACAAAGAGGATGAAGAAATTATAGACACACCGTCATTTCAGAGGTTGCGAAATATTTTTCAGATGGGCACAAGTTTTTTGACTTATCCAGGAGCTGTACATAGTAGATTTGAACACAGTTTGGGGGTAATGAGTTTAGGTGTTACAGCATTAGAAAATGTTATAAACAATTCCATTAGTAGCGGTCTAGATTACTGGAGCGAAAAAGGCATTCGTAAGAGGGAATTAGAAAAAATGAGAAGAACACTAAGGTATGCGTGTTTACTTCATGATGTTGGTCATGCTCCGTTTTCCCATGTATGCGAAATATTCTTCGAAGAAGAGGTACCTGAAATCGTTGATGAATTAATTGAAAAGTATAAAATAAAATTTATACCCAAACAGACCGATGCTACCTGTACTGAGCATACTAGAACCGTTCTTGGAGGAAAACCACCACACGAATTGTTAAGCTGTTATATTGTTTTATCAAAATATAAAAAACCTTTAGAAGATGTTAACGTTAACCCACTAGATGTTTGTTCAATCATACTTGGTCAGGAGAGATATGGTATACCTAAAAAATATGAAAATCATTATAATGTTTTATCAAATATTTTAAGCTCATCCATTGATGTTGATAAACTTGATTATCTTCTCCGTGATAACTACATGACAGGTGCTTCAC
>JAHIPG010000071.1 GCA_018894775.1 Nanobdellota archaeon | reverse complement strand
TTATTCTTTCTTTTCTGTTTTTTTCTTGCTTGCCCACTTCAGGTTTCTGGCTTTTCTGCCAAGTTTCAGCATGTTCTTTTCACACTTATTAGAACAGAAATTCAATGTTTTTCCTGTTTTGTATACGAACAGCTTTCCTGTGCCTTTCTCTATTCTTTTTTCACAAAAACTACAGTTTGCCATTTTTATTTCCTTCCTTTGGATTGTAGTCTTCTTGCTTCGATTTCTGTTTCTCTAAGCATAAGAGTATCTTTTTCCCTGATTGGACCTTTTACGTTTCTGCTTATAATCTTTCCAGCATCTCTACCATCAAGGATTTTGCATCTGACCTGCATGACATTCCCTTTTGTTCCTGTCCTTCCCACTATCTCTTCTACTTCTGCTGGGACTGCTCTTGAGAAGACGGTCTTTCCACTGCCAGATTCTTCTTTCTTGTCTCTCTTTGTCTTCATTTTCCCTTTAGTTGTTGCTTCAGGGATCATGTTTTTTTCTTCTGCCATTTTTATTTGTTTTCTTCAGGTTTTAGTTTTGATGCAATATCTTTTAGTATTTTTTTGCCTTCACCTTCGTCAACTACTGCTGCGGCGACTGTGGATACTGCAAGTCCTGCTGCTGTTCCTAGTTCTTCTTTTGAAGCTATTTCTACAAGTAGGATGTTTTTTTCTTTGCATAAAGGTGATAAGTGCATTGTTATCTCTGCAGGGTTTACATCCTTTGCAACTAATACTAGTTTAGCAGCTCCTTTCTCTATAGCTTTTGTTGTTTCGTTCACGCCTTTTTTAATCTTGCCAGTATTCTTGGCTATTTCTAAAACTTCTAATGCTTTGTCCTGTATTTCTTTGCTAACTTCTGCCATTTTTGATTAAACCTCCAAGTTTGTCATTGGTTTTTAAATTATTTCTTTGAACATTTATGCGAAATCGGGTTTTTAAACTTTTGGGTTACCAAAACACTTATTAAATTTTTAGGCTTTTTAACAGCAGATGAAATATTTATCCCATTCAAATTTAGGTGTTCCAAAAAAGAAAAAATATATTAAGAGCATCCAGGCTCTTGATGAGTTCTTGCAGATCTTCAAGATGGCTTACGGCGGTGTAAAGATTGAATGGTATAAGTCTGAGATTCCCCAAACGATTCTTGGTTCTGTAAAGAATTCTGTAAAAGTTTCAAGAGAAAAAGCGAATCATGTTATTGTAAGGTGGGCTGATAAGAGACTTATGGAATTGTTCTATGGTCCTTCAAAGTTTTCTGAATTCAAGTTGAGGGGATTCTTCTATAATAAAACTATTGACGCTATCAATTATGAAGAGGCAAAGAAGGTAACTAAGATTCTTAAGCGTTATGGTTTTAAGGTTTATGAGATTCCTCTTTTAGAATATGGTCCTATACCTTGGATAATTGCTGCAGTAATGATCCTTTTGCTTATAATCCAGTTCGTTAGAAGTATTATTTGATCCAGGTTGCTGCTGCAGTGAAAGCCTTTACCATGTATTTTGATAGGAATATTGCTACAAAGAAGAATACTACTAGGAAGATTGCCCATGCCCTGAATAGTTCTTTTTTCATCTTAATAATAGATATATTCTCCTTATTTAAAAACCTTTTGTCCGCAAACCTTCCGGTTAATGATTTTATTATTAGAACTAGTTTGTTTTATCCGTAAATTCTTTCCGTTTTCCGTGATTATTGTCTTTTTTATTGCATAATTGTTATTTTAATCAAGCCTTTTCTAATACTAAAATGAATAAGTTAGAACTTTTATTGGAACAGGAATATGATGAGCCAAGATTAGAGTATTTGGTTGTTGGTTATTCTTTTGGCGGTCCTGATAATAAATCTCCAGACATGGACAAAATCAGTGATTATGCTCTTGGATTTTATAATCAGTTCAAGGTTGAGACTCCGGAATCTAATCCAATGAGGGTAGAAGCTCCGACTCCAGAAAGTTTTGATATAAATCAGATACAGGATAATTTAAATACTCCTTATCAGTCATCGCTCAGCGAGCAAGAGGCAGGTTATATTAATAGTTTGAACAATCAATATAATGCACCTTCTCCTGATCATGGTCAGCCTGTTCAGGAGATGGCTACCCCTGAAACTTTTAGTCCTTCAAAGATAATTGAAACATTTAACGAGCCTTCATTCGGTAATTTTTCTTATGGAACTCCTGCTCCAGAATATGTTCAACCTGGGCTAATACAACCTTCAATAGGACCATTAAGATTTGAACCACCGAAGGCTGAGCCGCCAAGGATAATTAAGTTTGATCCTCCTGAAAAGAAGTTCTATCAGGATTTTAGGAAAGACCATAAGATAAAGTTTTCAGGCTTGAAGACTATGAAACCTGTTTACGACCTTTTCAAGGATAATGAACTTCCCAATAAATATAATCAGTTCAGCAAAGGTATGAAACTCGGGAAAAATGCTGTTAAAGTTATTATTTTCACAAATCCTAATAAGGAAGATGAAGACTTTAGCCCATCATTTGACGCTTGGAAAAGAGAACTTAAACTACCAGCAATAAAACCAAAGACTATCCCTTTTAATAATCTATCACAGAAAGAGTACAATCGGATGTCAAATAATTCTTTCTTACCTCATGAACTTGGGCATGCGAAGATAGAGGAAGAGTATGGTAAGCATGATCCTGATGCAGAGATATACAAACCAGAACTTCAAGGTTTCAATGAACATTTAGCAGATCAGTTTGCTTTTGATGCGGTGAAAGGTACTCCTCAAGAGGTCTATACTAAGATGGGTAGGATAAAATTTGAGGATTTATGGGCAACAAAGAATGATAATGGGATTTCAAGGGCTATGACCAACTATGATGAAGATTTAAGCTCTAAAGAATCAGCATCATTAATCCCAGGTAAGCAGGCTACAATTGAGACTTTAGGTCATCCAGTTCCAAAATTTAAATATGATTACACATTGAATAAATCTTTAGACTTGAAGTATGGTAATGATCCTCATAAGTATACTGTATACCAAAACATTAATAATTTATCAAATCTTTATCAGGAAGAGGCAATTAAGCTTGTTGATCTTTCAAAGAGGAACAGCATACTTTCGGGTTTCAAGGCAAAAAGGATATTATCCAAGGTTGAGAAAGAGACTTTGAAATTCACGGATGATTTATAATGACTATTCAAAGAGCTAAATGTGACAAATGTGGTTTTGAACAGGATGATATATTCATATCTAGCACCTGGGGAACAAAATCTTATTTTAAATATGCATGCCTTAAGTGTAAGAAAATAGTAACTTCTAAAGATAAGATAGATAAATGTCCGAAGTGTTCTTCTAAGTTGGTTAAGAGTGATGAAGAGGATTCTAGGACAGGTTATACCTGTCCCAAATGTGGTAAAAAGAAGTTGAAGTTTTACATTAGAGTATTTAATTAGTTTTAATCCACAACTTTTAAATAATCCTTTAGGTCATAAAAATCTATAAAGAGGTGTTTTTATCCGTGCCAGAAGAAATTGTTGCATTTGAAACGTCTAAATCAGAGGATGAAGGTTATATTGATCTTTCTAAAAAAAATGATATTGAAATTATAAGGGTTAAGAAAAGAAAAAAGAAGTCTGCTAAGCCTAAGAAACGTGCTAAACCTAAAAAAGAGGAATATGATCTTTTAGGTGGAGAAACTAAATTTTCTGATATTAGATTACCAAATCTTAAGCATTTAAGACTGGATGAACTTGATGATGCGGCTGCTGATGATTTTACTAAAATTATTAAGGATTTTAAGAGAGAACTCAATGAGCGTGTCAAAGAAAAAGAACGTATGCTCAGCGAGAAATTACAGACCCAGATTAGAAAAAACAATATGGCATTAGAAAATGCCAAGATTAATCTTGAGGAGAGATACTTGCGGAAATATAAGCGTGAAGTTGCTGCAAAAATAAGAGAAGAGAAACTCTTACTTGCTAAAAGATTTGAAGCAGATTATAAACAGAGAGTAGCTGATTTTAAGGATAAAAATAATATGTTGTTAGTAGATAAGAAATCTAAGCTTAGGAATTCATTGAATAAAGAATTGGAAGATAAGAGCTCAAAGTTTCAGAAAAAAACTGAAAAGATATTCTCAGATAAGAAAAGAGTCCTTGAAAAAGAAGTTGCAATCAAAACAAAGAATTTGGATAATGACTATAAAAATAAGATTACCCAATTCAAGAAAGGTTTTGCTGACTTAAGATCTGAACTTCAGCAGAAAGATTTTGAGCTTGATGAAAAAGAGCTTGATGTTGTAAGCGAGATGGAGGCACGGGAAGCAGGCCTTGAATTATTGGGTCAAGGGCTTGAGAAGGATCAGGAAAAGCTCACCTTAGAATTAAATGCGCAAAGATCTCGTATATATGGTGAACAGGCAAAG
>JAHIPG010000070.1 GCA_018894775.1 Nanobdellota archaeon | reverse complement strand
TTCATGAAATATAAATAAATATCCCCCAATTTAAAAATTTTCTCAAAAGACGAAAAATTGTCAGATATATTTATAAAGAATCATAATGAATTATGCAATATGCTAAATCCACAAAAGGTATTCAGTAAAACATGGACAATAACTCCTAACTCTATAAAAAAAATTATCTCAAAAATCCCTCTAACTAGGCAAGTATGTGCCTTAACAATGTTTGGAGGAATCCACTACTACAAATACTACAAAAAACTTCAAAAGATGCAAGAATGGAACCCTGAAAAAATAAACAATTACCAGTCCAAGCAGATAAAAAAAATCATAAATTATGCTTATGAAAACATACCTTATTACAGAAACTTATTCAAAAAAGAGAATATAAAACCTAGCCAAATAAGATGCACAGATGACCTAAAAAGAATCCCTATCCTGACCAAAAGCGAAATTCTAAAAGATCCTTCAAAGTTCATATCAAAAAAGAACAAAGCATTCACGACAAAACTTACAGGAGGCTCAAGTGGGACACCAATGTCAATAGCCTATGATTTGAAACACTATGCCAGCAGAAGAGCTACAACAAGATTTTTCAAGAACCTAGCAGGTTATGATGACTACACCATCAGACTGGGTATACCCAGCTTAGGGCCGCTCTATAAGACAAACCAAGAGTTCTATGAATACAATCCAATAACAAACCAGATATTCATATCATCAACACACCTATCAAAAGAAATTTTCCAAAAATATATCAACATAATCAGAAAATACAACCCTCAATACGCAGAAGGACACCCTTCAGTATTCTACAAATTCGCACTATACCTAAAAGAAAAAAACATAACAAACATCCAACTGAAATCACTACAATCCTGTGGAGAGGTACTATACCCCTTCCAAAGAGATGCAATATCAAAAACATTCAACTGCGAAATATTCGATTTTTATGCAAACGAAGAAGGGATATGCTATGCCTCAGAATGCAAGTCGCATAATGGAATGCATATATCTCCAATAATGGGCTTTGTAGAAATAGAAAACCAGAAGGAGAATCAGCCTGGAGAAATAATCGCAACAGGACTATGTAACTACTACATGCCTCTTATAAGATACAACCTTCAAGATATGGGTATCATAACAACAGAAAAATGCGAATGCGGAAACAGCTTCTCTAGACTCACATCAGTCATCGGAAGATCAAATGATACCATAATCCTTCCTGACAAAACACAGATACCACCAAATCACTTTACTTCAGCCATGGAAAAATTCAGATTTGCAGAAGGATTCCAAATAATTCAAGAAGACCAAAAAAATATTAATATAAACATAGTAAAAAAAGGCAAAATAAATTTAAAAGAAACAAAAATTCTAAAGAAATATATGGAATCCCTAACCAAGAATCAGATGACAATAAGTATAAATCAAGTAAAGGATATTAACCCTATAGGAAGAAAAAACAAATACAAATATATAATATCAAAGATTTAATATTTCCTCTTAAAATACATTTTCCGGAATTTCACATTATTCATCATACAATTGTTCTTCTCAATCTTAACATTAAATATATCATCAGACCACATCATGTCAACAATTTTACCAATAGGTTTCTCCCTCACATTACCAAAAGCCAACGGAATAAAACAACAAGGCTGAACATTACCATAAGGAGATATGTAAAAACCTTTACGCCTTATAGCCAGACAACCAGAAGATTCTAACAAAACAAAAGGATCTTTTGTTAGATATTCTAACTTTTTTTCAGATTCAGGAGAAAAAGAGGATGCTTCATTTAGTAACTTGCCAGAACAGACAGATTTCAAAAGTTTAACATTAGTAACACCCAACTTCTTACCCATAGATATCATCTTTTCAACATCCCCATTAAGAAGACTCTTCTGAGAAACATAGACAGACAACAACCTTACAGGTATATCATATTTCTTTGCAAGCTCAAGGCCATTAACAGCATTAGTAAAACACTTTGTCCTCCGAAACCCATCATGTTCTGCTTCATTTGGCTTATCAATACTTACTTGTAGTATAGTAAGCCCTGAATCCTTTAATTTTTTAATATTCTCTTCGGACAAAAGAATACCATTAGTGGCAAGATGCACCAACATCTTCTTGCTTGTATGTTTAATAAGATCAAAGATATCTTCTCTAAGAAGAGGCTCACCACCAAAAAATTCAATAATCCTAACATTCAAACGGAAAAGATCATCGACAAGTTTTTTTATTTCCCCTGTAGAAAGTTCTTTCCCCTTATTACTCTGCCCAGCCATAGCACAATGTAAACAATCACACTGACAATCATAAGTTACACCTAAGAGGACATTATGGATACGTCTCTTAAAAGCTATAGGTCCTCTTTTCAAAAATGCCCCTATAGTATACTTAATTCCATATTTAGTTATCATTTTTTAGAATAAAACTCTCTTATGGCACTAACGATTCTACTGATATCTCCTTCCTTCAAAAAGGCAGATAAAGGAAGAGAAAGAATCTCTTTTGACAATCTTTCAGTAATAGGAAAATCTCCCTCTTTATATCCTAAATGGTTATATGTTTTTGTAAGATGGATAGGAAGACCATACTCCACCTGGACCTCAATACCTTTCTTAAACAAAAAATCCTTAAGCTCATTTCTCCTTTCACACCGAATAACATAACTGTAATAAGAATGCTTGCAATTCTCTTCTTTCAGAGGTAAGATAACATTGTTTAAATCTTTCAAACCTTTGCTGTAAGAATCTACAATCTTCCGTCGCATATTAGCCCACCTGTTAACATAAGGCAACTTAGCTTTCAAAAAAGCAATCTGTACAGCGTCAAGATAACAAGGAGTTCTTCTACTTAGGTTTAAATCTACACAATTAGATTCAGGATCCCTCAATTTCTTTAACTTTTCTGCAATTTTAGAATTATTCAATAACACCATACCTCCATTACCTAAGCCTCCAAGATTTTTACCTGTAAAAAAACTGAAACATCCAACATCGCCCAAAGTGCAAGGAGGCTTACCATGATAACTTGCACCGAATGACTGACAAGCATCTTCAACAACAAACAGCCCATGCTTCTTTGAAATCTCAATTATAGGGTACATATCAGCCATCTGGCCGTACAAATGAACAGGCATAATTGCTTTAGTATCATCAGTAATCGCATCTTCAATCAAGCAAGGATCCATATTAAAATTCTTTTCATCCACATCAACAAAAACAGGTTTAGCACCAACATTAGATATGGCTAGAGCTGTAGCAATATAACTATTGGGAACAGTTATGACTTCATCACCAGGACCTATTCCTAAAGAAGCAAGAGAAAGCTGTAAAGCAGAAGTCCCAGAATGAGTTCCTAAAGCAAAACTGACCTTACAGCGCTTCGCAAACTCATTCTCAAAGTCACGTGTATAAAACCAAAATTCAAAGTCGTTCCTAAAATTAAGGATTAGGTTCAACTCCCGAGTCATATCTTCAGAGACATGATTATGATAAGAATCATACTGCCTGAAATTTATCATATCTCTTCTCTTAGACACATAAACCCTCTGAGCAAATCTAAAGAGGGGATTGTCATAATTCTCATACACAGACTTCAACCCTGCAAGGATATGCTTAATCATGAAAACTATGAACAGACTTCATTATTTAATTCTTTTTATTCTATCGGCTCTGT
>JAHIPG010000005.1 GCA_018894775.1 Nanobdellota archaeon | reverse complement strand
TTCGATGAATATACTTAGCCCTAGATGTTGTCTGATTCAATAATTCATAAGGACTCTCTACCTTTGTAAGTATATTCACACAGGTATTCACCTCAGACGTCTTACCCTTAAGGATGAACGAAAACATCTTAATCATTTTACCAAAAGGCTGTTTGTAAAGAACATCTCCTGGATTATCGGTCTTTTCCACCAAATCAGGATACTTCTTCAAAAAACCATCAAATAAATCATTAGGGATACACCAATCTGCGATGATACCACACATAGCAATCCACAGGTTCTGTTTAACAACCTTATAACACACGTAAGAAGTCGGAAGATAAACATCAGGATTATTAATCTTAGGATTATAATACTTAACACCCTTGACATCCACAGGACCATGATGGTCTACCCAAATTAATGGCACATGAACATTACTGATAAAATCCTCACTAATATTAGGCTTATCTAAAACAAAAACAATATCAGGACTATATTCCTCAACCTTTCTTACAAAATCAGAACCTAAAGTAGGAGAACATTTTATTACAACACCTTTGCCCCTATCAACATATTTCTTAAATAATAAATAAGAGCATAGCCCATCTGCATCATCATCGAATAAGAATAATGGGTTTTCAGACTTATCAAGAAATGCTTTGATTTCGCTAAGCTGAGTTTTTGATATCATGAAAATGATTCATCTAATTGAGCAGCCGTATAAGCCTCCTGAATCTGGTCCTCCTTCCAACCAACACCCACTAACTCCTGCTTAATCTGCTCAAATGATTTTCCCTTCCTCAAATTGGTTTGTATATACTTCTTCAGGAGTACTTGAGCTGAGGATTTAGGCTTTTTTAAAGGTTGTTCTGCAGTTTTCTTAGCTGTAACAACAGGTTTAGCCTCTCCAGGCTTGGCAGAATCTGCTCCCTTAACAACCTCTTTTTTGACAGCTCCTTTTGGAGGGGTTTGGATTGGTGTCTTAGCAAGACCAAATATTTCCTGAGTCTGGCTACGCCTATAAAAGTAAAGCCCAGCTATCGCTCCACCTATGAATATTGCCGCTATTATACCTATAAGAATCATGTTCCTAGTCTTTACCTGCTTCCTGCACCTTCCTGTATCAGTATTACACTCATAACCAGAATCACAACCACAATCATCAGCACAGAGAGCACAATTCTCACCCCCAGTAGTGTCACACTCACCGTCACCACAAACAGCTGTCTTTGTCTCAGATTCAGACTTTTTAGTCTCTGAACCCGCAGTTGAAGAAGTTTTAGCTGTAGAAGATTTGACAGTTAAAGTCCATGTATGAAGGGCAGAAGTTGAAGCATCGGCAACAGCAACCTTAATCTTAAATGTACCTTCTTTTGAAGGTTTGTAGGTAAAACTATCTCCGATTTTGCCCTCTTGGATGACATTTTCAACATACCAAGTTACATTCAAATCATCTCCATCAGGATCTGACTTAGTAATACTAAATGTCTGAGACCCATTAACTGTAATTGTGGGGTTAGTAATAGGAACTTTGCTATCAATAACAGGTTTAGAGTTAGTACCATTAGCTTCTTGAACAGTCAAAGTCACCTCATTACTTGTTACAGTTAAATTTTCAGAATCATAAGCAGTAAAAGTTAATGTTTCAGTACCTGTCCAATCCTCTTCAGGAGAAAATATTGCATCACCATCTGATTCAATAGTCACATTTATATTATAAGGACTTGATGAAGTAAAAGTATAAGAATAGTTTAATGAAGAATCCTGAGCATCAGAAAAATAATCATCTAAATCTATTGTTTTATTTGTATCTTGGTTCCAAGTCTGATTAGACACGTTCTTTACAAGATAAGGTGCTGTATTACTATCAGTCCAGTTAACCATAACATCAAAAAGGACAGAACCATCGCTCTCATCGCTAACATTGATAGTTGCATAACCCATGCCAGTAGAAGTATCACTCGAATATGCGCTAAGATTAGCACCGGTTAAGATAAAAGTACCTACACCGGGCTGAGTAAGAATATCATAAGAGATAGTGTCAGCATCAGCATCAGTACAATGAACACCTCCACTTGCAGACAAATCACTATCCACATCTACACCAGTCTGCTTACCTGTAGTCTTATTTGTATCTGCAGCTATAGTGCAAGTAGGAGGATTATTCTCTGCAGGGGCAGCTGTTGTGAAAGTGATCTTAAAAGTATTATTTGAACCTGCCCCTACATTATTAGTCTCATTATTAATTGCTAAGCAGTTCCAAGTGTATGTAGCATTAACCAAACTTGTTAAAGAAAATGTTTTATCTGTATTATCAACAAGATCAGGAGGAGTTACTGAAGCCCCTGCCTGCCATCCTGCAGATTCGTTATTCTTGAACCATACAGTCAAACTAGTCAGTTCCTCTGTTGCATTTTTAGCAACCTTGCACAATACATCTTTACTATTAACATCTGTACCATCTGTTGAAGCAGTTAAAGTTACAGTCATTGCACTTACAGAACACGCTAATAGCAAAATGAATATCAAAATCAGTATACCTCTTTTCATTACAAAAAATAAAGAAGTCTTCTAATTTAAATAATTAACTACAATGGAGTATATGTCCTGTTAAGAAATAT
>JAHIPG010000069.1 GCA_018894775.1 Nanobdellota archaeon | reverse complement strand
TTTTATAGAGAAGACTGGGTACAGACAGGGATAGAAGGATTAGACAGCCTACTGGAAAAAGGCATACCCAGGGGAACATCAGTGATAGTAGCAGGGGGACCTGGAAGCGGAAAGACAATACTATGCCTACAGGCAATCAATAACGCAGTAAAAAAGGGTGAGAATGCAATCTACATATCTTTAGAGGAACATCCTTTTAGGTTAGAAAAACACATGCATGATTTTGGTTGGAACCCTGAAAACTTTATCAAAAAAGGTTTATTGAAAATAATAAGGGTTGACCCTTTCGCTATAGCAAGAGATGTTGAAGCATTATTGGCCAAAGCCAAAGGAGAACTTATGATAGATTTTGAAGAGGTAGCAAGCATTATGCCTCAGGGCTTTAAGCCTAAATGGGTCATCCTGGATTCTATAAGCGCTCTGGAGTCAGCATTCAAGGATGATGAAGATACTTACAGGCTATACATACAGCAGCTCTTCAGATATTTTGAAAGGTTAGGGGTTACCTCATTACTGGTATCAGAAACAGAAAACATCCCAAAAAAATACAGCAGGACAGGAGTTGAAGAATTCCTGGCAGATGGAGTTATGGTATTATACCATCTCAAAAAAGGGAACATCAGGGAGAGGGCCATAGAAATTCTGAAAATGAGGGGCTCAGCACATCAAAGCAAGATAGTTGCTATGCAGATAATAAGCGAGGTAGGCATAGAAGTTTATCCTGAACAGGAAATATTCGGCGGCATAGAAGAATGAAGAAAATCATAATAACCTTATTAATCATAATCTTATTCTTATTCTTATTCCAAGGAATTGACGTTTTCGCAGCATCTTGTGCAGGAACATGTGATGCTTGTTCAACTTTTAGTAATTCAGCTTCTTGTGGTGGTCAAGATGGCTGCTCATGGCAAGGACCACCTATAAAAGCATGTACAGGAACCTGTGACATTTGTACTACTTATTCAGACCAGACCAACTGTAATGATCAAGGTGGTTGTAGTTGGACAGCAGTCTGTGGTGATGGAACTTGTGATTCTAGCGAGGATTGCAGCTGCTCAGACTGTGAAGGAGAACAAGGACCCTGCCAAGTTAATTATTACTGCTCTGGAGGAAGCTGTGTATACTCCGGGGCTGGAGGAACATGTGCAGAAGCAGGAGGGACCTGTTATTCCAGTCCATGTGGAACTTTCTTAAGCTGTTATTCAGAAACAGGTGGAAGCTGTACTACTGGTTATTGCTGTACAGGAGCATGTACAACAGAAGTAAGAGCATGCGGTGATGGCGAATGTGACGCAGGAGAAACATGCCTAAACTGTGAATCAGACTGTGGTGCATGCGTAGAAGAAGCAGTAAGTATTAATCTTAGAGAACCTCCAAACAGGGATACATTAAAAAGAGGAACACATGTGCTAAAAGTAATAGTATTCTTCGGCAAAAGACCAACATCAAGCGCAAAAGTATATGCAGAAGCTCCATTCTTCCCAGAAAAACTAAGGCTATATGATGACAGCGTTCATCAGGATGAAAAACAATTCGATGGAATATACGCAAATGAATTCATAATCGGAAAAGATGTAAAACCAGGAGATTACAAGATAAAACTAACAGCAGAGAAAGACAAAGCAAGAGACGAAGAAATAATAACACTAACAGTTGATCCTAATCTTAACATCAAGCTTGCATCATTACAGGAAAGCTATGTAAAAGGAGAAAGAATAAACCTAAACGGTGAGATAGAAGACTTTGAAAAAGAAACACCAAATGTGACTGTAAAACTTTCATTAGACAGGCTAGGTGATATGCTCTATGAACAAACCTACAAGACAAATGTATTCGGACAGTTCTTAGACTCTTACCTTATCAGCTTTGCAGACCCTGACGGAGGATGGAACCTGAAGATAACAGCAGAGGACAAAGATGGCAATGAAGGCAAATTAAACTTAAAACCTATGATAGGAACACCAGCAGGTGTAACATACTACCTTGTCGAGTTCTTAAGCCCTGTAAAAGGTGCATCATACTCAAGAGGAGAAACAGTACCAATAAGCATCCAGGTAAGCCAGGAAGAAATGCCAATCGAAAGGGCAAAAGTAACATTATTATCACCAAAAGGAAAATACTTAGAATTAACAGAACTGGAACCAGGGGTTTATACAACAAACTATAACATAGACTTTAATGATCCATTAGGACAATGGCGTCTAGCTGTCCAGGCAATCAAAGAAATAGCCGGCGTAACAAGAGCAGGAGGAAATACTATACCATTACAGATAAAATCCGGAGAAATAAGATTTGAGATATTATCACCAATAGACCAAACTGCTCTAACAGGACAAAATATAATCTACAGAATAAAAGCAATGTACCCTGATGATACCTTAGTAAGAGGTGCAGAACTAAAAGTAGAACTTTCAAACAACCAAACATTAATATTCTTTGAAGAAAAAGCAGGAATATATACAACAGAATACCTTGCAACAACACAAGACATCGGAGCATTAGATGCAAAAATAATAGCAACCGACACTAAAGGCAACACAGCTATTATCCCATCACTATTACTGCATGTAGAAAAAAGGACAATAGTGGAACTATACATGATATTATTCTACAGAAAGGTAATCAGACTTTACTGGTGGGCATTCCTGACATTCCTAATAATCGCCGGAATGCTATACAAACCAACCTTTGACATAAAAATGTTGAACAGGATTTTAATGAAGTCAAAGAATGAGCAGAAAACAGTCAGAGCCATGCAAATAGAGGCAGAAAGAGAATATTACAAGCTAAGAAGCATAAGCAAAAGTGATTTCAAGAGACTGATACAAGGATACAAGGAAAGATTGGCCAATGCTAAAGAACAACAAAAGAAAGCAGAAGAAAAGCTTGGAAAAAAACTAAAAAAAGTTAAAAAGAAGTAAAATCCGAAAATTCTTCACTTTTTCTTGGGAAATGTATA
>JAHIPG010000068.1 GCA_018894775.1 Nanobdellota archaeon | reverse complement strand
CACATGCAGGATTATCTCAATTGCTGTTCACCCATTATGCAGGAAAAAGGGTGTAGGGAAAAAATTGTTAGCCAGTGCAGAGGAAAAAGCACAACAGTTAAACATCAAAAACATAGTATTAGAGGTTTCAACAAAAAACAATGACGCGGTAAATTTTTATTTATCAAATAAATACAATGTTGACGGTGTTATTAAAAATTACTATGGTAGAGGGAGGGATGCTTATAGGATGGGGAAAAAGCTGTGAGGGATCCTAATTAAGTTCCGAAGTTAATTTGGTTATGATCCAATTAAGTTCCTGAAATGTGAGATTTCTATTTGATTATTCAGATGATGTTGCATTCCTTGGCAATTTCTTCCATCATTTTTACATATTCTTCCCTGATCTTGAAATCATCTTTATGGGCACCATGACGTTCTCCCCCTGCATATTCTACAACTTGTCTCCAGTAATCTCTTTTCCTACTTGTTAGATAGTGCGAGATAACAGAAACATATGTTCCTGCTTTCCTTCTAGATGGCGATACCTTTAATCTGAATAATTCATCACCAAGGTTCTTACTTTTAATAGGTTGATGTTTCTTTTCTAAAAGACATTTAACGAATGCAGAGAGAAGTTTCCTTATCTTCTTTTCACTTTTTAAGTCACTAATTATCTTTTCTTTAAGTTCACTTTCAGGGTAGTGGCCAGGTTCATTGCTCCACCTTCTTTTTCCACCAAGATCAGGTTTTTCTGGGGATTCTATCTTTATATAAACTGGTTCAAACAAATGAACATGAACAGAGGAGTCATCTTCTCTTTCAAAGGTTTTGAACTCAATAATTTTGTCAGCCTCTTTAGCCCTCTTCCTAAACTGTACCTCTTTCTCACCATTGAGCGAGTTTATTATAACAATAATATCAGGTTCTTTTTCAAAGATTATTTCGCTAACGAGGGTCTTACGCTTTTCGTTTTCTATTTGATTCTTAATAGACTTGCTTATCACTTTTAACTGGCTCTTTTTGTTAATCTCTTTATAGTCAGTTATCTGATTTCCTATTCTATTTATTGCATCATCACCCAGCAATTTCAACTCGACGATGTACCATTTTCCATTTTTGAAATCAGTAACAAAACCATCTGGTATTCGACTAATTCCAGGAATGGTTTCAATTTTTGTTTTCGAAAAATATTCACACCCCTCTCCAAAAATATCCTTTACATGCTCTATTATCATAGGTTCAAATTCTTTAGGTTCGTTCTCTGGCGTCCATAAATTGTATCTCACACCATCTTTAAGAAGTATTTCACCCATAATCCAGAATGTATATTATAAGATATTAAGTTTTAGGGGATGTTCTATTCTATGTAATCCTCAACCCTGATCTTCATCGGCAATTCCAGTTTTTTAAAAGCTTTTTTATCTCTGTCTAACGGTATCGTCAAATCAAAACCGATTTTTGTTGTTTCCCTTGTTTCCAAATCTGAAGAAGGATCAAGCGAGGAGCCTTTTTCCTTTTTTATTACCATATCTTTATCACCCTGGAATCTTGTTGCCATAGCCCATTCTATCTCATCTGGGTTGTGTATGTTTATGTCATCATCAACAACCCAGACATGCTTCATTGATTTATGACCCTTGAATGCTGCATCTATCGCCTTTCTACCGTCATCCGATTTTTTCTTTTTTATGCTTACCGCAGCATGTAGCCATGAGCATCCCCCTGGTGTTATGAGAACATCCCTGCATTCACAAACCTTGCTTACTTCCCTGAATATTGTCGGCTCGCGCGGCATGCCCATCAGTATTTTATGTTCCAGTCCACCTGGTAAAAGCGCATGAAAAACAGGATTTCTTTTTGTAAAGATTTTCTTTATCTTTGCCACCCTCTGTTTTCTAACAATATCTGGTGTCTCTGTTAAATCAAGGAAAGGTCCTTCATCATGCATTTCATTTGTAATTTCTGCAATCATGATTATTTCTGCTTCCGGTACCTTATGCCCGCCAACTTCAATCAGGTTTGTTTCCT
>JAHIPG010000067.1 GCA_018894775.1 Nanobdellota archaeon | reverse complement strand
TCATAATTTGTAATTAAAATAAGGGCTTAAAACCGTTACTACTATGGGGCTTTCTAACATACTTTTAACCTATATGGAACCCCTTACTCTCATCAATTCCAACAATTAAATAAAGAAGAGAGCTTTTTACTTTGTTTTTACTTTTGTGTGAGTTGTTTTACCCTTTGTGTGTGTCCTTCTGGTGATAGTTTCTCAAAACGGAAGTTTGGGTTCTCATCGTCTGGTGAGAGGATAGCCCAACCCAATAGTTGTGGTGTATCATCAAGAACCCCGATGGTATCTTCATGATAACAATATTTACAGTAGCCTATGCGGATGTATGGTTTACCTTTCCAAATGAGGTTTTCGTTCATTTCTACAACTGTCATACCATGCCCATGTCCGCACAAGCGTTCAGGCGGACCGAGGGGTATTGCACCATCCATATATGGTTGTAAACAACAAACACGAAATTTGGATTGTTCAATTTCCTTTTTACTCATTACCTTGGAGGTGTCGCCCATCTAATCCTCTCCATTTTTCATACTCTTTAGTATCTCTTCCTGTTCTGATGTATATTTTGCCAACGCATATTCATCCTTGTCTTCTGTTTCTTCAGTGTGATATCGGTTGTAGTGTGCTACAGTTGGTTTTGCTCCTTAACTTCCCTTAATATGTCGTGTTGCAGTAATAAGGAGAACATCCTCTGCATCTTTTTTCTAAAGTTTATGTTCTATATGCAACGCTTCTCCTGTGGGTGCTAAAGCAGTAACAACCACATAGGGAACATGGTGGTGTAGGTAATCAATAATCTTTTCAAATCTTTTTGGGTCATAAGCCGTTGTTACCTCATCCAGCACAAAAAAGGGAAAATCCGGTAGGTATTCTTCTTTGCCCGCTAACATCACTATTACCCCAATGGTTATCCTCTCGCTCGTGGATAACCTATTTATCTCCTGTGTTCTTGTTCGGTCACCACACTTTCTTCTTACTGTTAACTGAAACATGTCATCTATCTCAATTTTTTCAAAGTCTTTGAAACCTAAAATTTCATAGACATCCTTGATTCTTTCATTAAATCTTTTTCTAACAACGTCTTTTAGTTCATTGATTCTGTTAGTTAAATATGCTATAGTAGATTTTAGGAATTCTGTTTTTATCTGTAATTGATCTGCAATTTTTTGGCTTTCCGACAGTTCTTCAACTTCCATATTGTACCCTTTTAATCTACCCTCTGTTTCCCCAACTCTGCTTTCAACCTCGCCCGCCTTCTGCAATATCCCCCTTGTTCTTGGGTCTAAGGCTTTCTCTAGTTCAGTAATTTCTTTCTCTACATTGTTCATTTCTGAGATTTTTTCATTTCTTTCTTTTTCCCATGCTTTTGAATCCCTCTCATATTGAGTTAAAGTTCCTGATTTCTCATTCAGTTCTTTACTCATGTACTTTAATGTTCGATCACGTTCCTCTATTAATGCGTCTCTCTCTATCTCTGTTTCCTTTATTTTACTTTCAACAGATACTAATTCTTTCCTTCTCTCTGTTAATTGTTTTCTTAAATCAGACTGCCTTTTTCTTCTCTGCTCTGTTGTAAAAGGTCTGCCACACTCTCTACATCTATTTCCTTCTCCCTGTTCACATGCAGATATGTCAACTTCACGTTCATTTACTTCATCTTTAGCCTTATCCATTACTTTTCGTAGTTCTATAATTTTATCCCATAATTTGTCAATTTCTTTCTCTACATTCGGGTGTGTTTTATGAAATTCAGAAATCTCTTTGTCTAATCGATCAATTTCTTTTTCCAATTTAGGCATATCTTTTTTTCGTATGTCTATTTGATAATTCAATTCACTAATTCTCGAATAGAGTATATTTTTTTTCTCCCTTTTTTTACTTACTTCTTCCAGTTTTTTGTCAACCCTTCCTCTTTTTATGTTCTCTACAATTGGTTTGAGTTTCATTCTTTCTTTTCCTAAGTTTTCTAACTCTTTTGTATATTTTTCAATTTGTTTTCTAATATTTTTTAGTCGTGTTACATCATCAGTGTATCTATAAAGATCCCTTTGTAAATTATAATGTCTGTTCTCACACCATTCCAATAATTTTTTGTAGTTTTTTGTTTCTGAAAAGTTTTCAAAGAAATCGTGAAGATTTTTTCCCTTTAGAATGTTATCTAAGAAGTCATTTTCAGGAACAGCTACAGACAATAAGTTTGCTTTCCAGCCATTCTTATATAATGCATCTCCTACCACGCTCAGTCCTTCCGCCCCTAATCTTAACGTTCTGTAAACTGTTTTATTTTTCATAACCATTTCTACTTTTCCCCGTGTGGCAAAATCATTTAAAAATTCTGTCCGCTTCTTTAACTCATCTTCAGGTAGAATCATAGTTTGGATTGCACGGATAAAGCTAGTTTTGCCTACGGCATTCGGAGCCCTAATAACATTCATGCCTTCCTTCAGAGTGAGTTTTGTAGGCTTTGTTATCCCCCCTATATTTTCTATATTAATTTGCGTGCTCATTTTATCACCCTTTTAAGGTTTATGTCTCTATTCTTTACTACCCCATCTAAGAATTTATCCAACTCTTCTGTTTTTCCCTTTTTTATTGCCTCAATCCCTATTCGTTCAAACTCACTAAGTAATTTATCTTGCATTTTTTCAACTCCTCTTTTGAAATACCTAAATAGTTTGGAACATTAAGTAGTTTTCTACCACGACCAAGCCACTTCCCCGCTTTTATACACCGCTTTGGAAATTGCCGTAATGTTAACCTATCCGCCACCCATGCATAAATCTCATTTGGGTATCTATCCAGTAGATGGGCAATGTAAGACAGAGTAACCCCATTATTTCTCATTACAAGCGTTTCTCCGCCCATCTCTAAAACAAATAAGTCAGAGTGAACCTTTCTTAATTTACTCAGTCTTACTCTAACCTTTTCATTTGTGGTATGAAGTATTATGTATGATATATTCTCACCCCCCTGTTAAGCATCATGCTTAATTTTTCACATGGAAATTTTTTTAATTTATCGTCTATAATCTTTTTGTAAAGGCACGGGCCCCGTGCCTTTGCTAATATGTAGCGCGATTTGTTTTTCCTAAACATTACTAACCACTTTTTCCACATATTTTTCTGTCATCATCTTTTCTATTGATCTGACACTCTTATATTTTTCTGGGTTACTTTTTATTTCTTTCTCGATATCTTTGATGTATAGGCCCTTCTCTAGACATTTTTCCTTGGCAATTTCTAACATCGTATCAAGATCAAGTTGAGGAAATTCTATAGGATAAAGTCTGTCTTTAAGGGCTTTATCTAACAAACTATATTTGTTTGTCGTCATTATTACTATTGTTTTTGAGGTTTCCAGATTATCTAAGCAATGGAAAAGAATGTTATTTTGTGCTACATGCCAGCTTTCACCTTTAATCCACTCCCTATCAGGAAACACGGATTCAGCATCATCTATCAAAATTATGGCTTTCCTTTGTTTAGCCTCTTCAAATACTCCTTGAATTTGTTGTTCTGATTGTCCATATAGGTGCCTAGCAATGGTTGCCCCATCAACAAACAACAAAGGTATATGCAAACTTTTTGCCAACACCTTTGCCATAAGCGTTTTTCCAGTACCAACATCCCCCCAAAATATAAACCCTTTCATTCCTTTGATGCCTGCGCTTCTAAATTGAAAAGAAAGTATACTCCTAACCTTCTCAAATATATTTTGGAAGTTTTCCCCTTTGCATTCATGCAAATCTTCTCTAATCTCTTTTGGCTCTAGCCAGATAAATTCGCTCCTTTTACCATATCCTTCTGTGTATGCCATTCTTAAACGCCTCTCTGCATTGCCCGCATCAACTCTAATCCTCTTTCATGGATTCTTTTATAGGCTAACAAAGATTCCTTTTTTATCACAATCTTTTTCCCATCGTTTGACTTCACAAATCTGATATTTCGTACCTTCTGATTGTCATATGATATCATTTCATATGCTTTTCCTTTCGGCTCATGGTGCATGACAAATATCTCAGAAAATCTTTCTGCTGGTATCTTTCCATTGTTGTTTTCTGCTATGCCACATAATGTAGCTGCAATTTTAAATCGGTTAAGCCCGATAGCCCGCCGTCCCTCCTCAGCCCATATACTTAAAGCAAGTAATCTTCCTATAGCTCCACTGAACACTTCAGTCTCTTCTTTCTTATAGTAAAGCGTGTCTAATGCGGTATCCCAAACAGGGGTTAGATAAACCATAACGCCTCGCGGATCATTTTTATATTCAGGTGGGTTTTCATCTATTATCTCAACAAAACCTAATTTTTCAAAACCATTAATAAAAGACATTGTTGTACTTAAATTCCTCATATCCTCCCTTAATATTTCCAAACTAAAACCTATCTTATCACTGAAAAGTTTTCTTTGCTCTTCAGGGGTTATTTGATATTTCTCCTTTTCCCATCTTGCCCTCTCTTCTCTTTTTTTCTGTCGTTCTTCCACTGTTCTTCGTATAAGGTATGATAATGTTGTAGAGCCTCCGTGTGTCCATGTCCAAAGAGATGTTGCAAAGGATTGCAACCCTCTTAATAGATCTACATCATTATTTTTCAGGGCATCATATATCAGGTCAGCTATGCCCCTTATCTCGCATCTAAAAAATAAATTTCCACTACTTATTTTTGATCTTTTTTTCATTGATACTCACCATCCTTTTTAATCCATCAAACTTTGTTTTAACAAATTTTTCGGCCTCAAAGTAATTAACCCATCTAGAGATCGTCTCAGGTCTCACATCTAATTTCCTTGAGAGTTCCGTTATAGATAATGTTTTACCTTTTAAAGCAGATGTAAATTGCTTCTTCCAATATAGTTTAAAGGGTAGATTTTTTTCTTTCATTTTATTACCTTATAAGGTTATAAGGATATGCCCTTAGGATTATTTAAACTTTGTCTCGTGTAGGTTAGATAGAAGAATAACATATATCATCCTAAAATATAATGAGAAAGAATGAGAGCCGGCAAAATATTATCTATGCCACGTTA
>JAHIPG010000066.1 GCA_018894775.1 Nanobdellota archaeon | reverse complement strand
CCAGGGATCTTATCCAATACTTTTTTACCTTTGAACATATCAGTATCTAATACTTTATTGTAACTTTTTCCTGTCTTTGGATCATTTATTGTTAATTTAATTTCTACCATTTTTCCAACTCCTCAATATTTTATAATATATTCCTCTTTTAAAGCTTTCCCTAAACACCCCATACAGGGTTTTCATGCCTTTTAATCTCTGCAATCTCTTTGAGCAAAATTATATCATCTGGTTTTAAATATTTTTTCAACTTCTTGAACTTCACAAAATCCTCTTCAGGAACATCTGAATATAATACAGTACCCTCATGAATCTGCCTTCCAACAGTAATATTAGGTATTGATATAGCAACCTGCTTACCCTTCTCAACCTCCTGAACATTCTCACCATCAGCCTGCATACTCTTAATTTCGGAAACCTTACTTCCATCTGACTTCATCAAAGGAACACCTATAGTTACAGTGCCAAGCAGAACTTCTACGCCAACAACAGCAGGATTATTCTGCCTGAAAATACAATTAGGAATTATCTGCATCTTACAAGGCCTGGTAAGACCTTCCATCTCCTTAGCTTCTAACTTCTTCATAGTTGATTCTTTCCATTCTTTAAGATCATCAATAATCTTATAGATAACATCATGGGTAATAATCTTGACTCCATCACTCTTCTCCAAAGGCTTTACATTAAAACCAACGATAACCTTATTCAAAGGCTCTTTCTCTGCTGATGCATCCATAATATCCTTCTTAGAAATATCTCCAATAGACGCCTTCTTGATAGTGATATCATTCTCCCTCAACAAAGTGATCAAAGCTTCCAAAGAACCCAAAGATTCAGCCTTGATAACAATACCTTCATTGTCAGTCTCAATCAGAACTTCATCAACCTCTTCCTGAATCTCTCTCTTAACCTGCTCAAGATTCTCCTCATCACTTTCCCTTAAAGGCATACCGGGTGTAACATCCTCTATACCAGTGGCTGCAATCTTGACACCCGTAGCAGCGGTTACTCCCTTAACTTGCTTCAACTTTTTGCCTTCATACTGAAGAAGAATCTTAACCTTAGAAACAATAGGTTCATTAATGCCTCCAACAACAAAAGTATCACCCTTATTAATAGTACCATCATAAAGAATAACATCCATAGTTGTACCAATACCTTTTTCTTCCTTAACCTCTAAAACAGTACCTTTAGCTGGCCCGTCAACCTGGCATTTAAGACATTGCTCTAAAAATCTCTGGGCAATACCTGTAAGCATCATAAGCATCTCAGGCAAACCTTCACCTGTCTTAGCTGAAACAGGAACGATAGCAATCTGCTTGGTATAATCATCAACCCTATCATACCTCTCACTTGCAAATCCTAGCTCATGTAGTTTTCCTACTAACTCATATATCCTTTTGTCTAACTCCTGCTGTACGTTCAAAGACTGCTCCTTGATATTCTTCATCAAATGCTTCTTCTTACTTTTATTCCAACCAGGAATCAGATCAATCTTATTAGCAGCAATGATAAAAGGAGTCTTATACTGCTTCAATATCTCTGTGGACTCCAAAGTCTGAGGCTTAAAACCCTCATTAAGATCAATAACAAGGATAGCAACATCAGCCAGGTTTCCTCCTCTCTTCCTCAAATTCGTGAAAGCAGCATGACCAGGAGTATCAATGAAAAGAATACCTGGCAGAGTAATATTAATCTTTAATGTTTTTAGCAACTCTCCACTAACATTCTTTATAATATCAATAGAAAGATTAGTGGATGAAATAGCCTGAGTAATACCACCTGCTTCGCCTCTAGCGACAGACGTCCCTTTAATCCAGTCTAATATAGATGTCTTGCCATGGTCAACATGACCTACAAGGCTACATATAGGTGCTCTAATCTTTTCCATCTTACTTGAGATTTTTAGACGAGAAGTCTTTTTAAAGTTAACTATGAAAGAAATTATTTCTTAGACAAGACACAACTACCCTTATGATAAATAGCTCCTTTACAATCCCTACTTAGCTGGCTTTTATAAAAGTCTCCCTCATGGATATGAATCTCTAGTAAGAAGTTTTGTATCATATTTTTTCAAAGGGCAAATAACGAATAATCTCTTGTTCATTTTTCTTTGAATTTAATATTCTTCTGCATCTCAGCATGAATCTTATCAAAATCCGGCTCTATATACTTCTCTTCAAACAAGCATTGTAAATCATCTCCTGTCTTCCCTTCTGTATCCTTAAAGAATCCTCTGTCTATAGCATTGTATACATCTGAATTATGGTTGCCATAAGCATAATTAACATCGGTATTCCAAGGATTACCGTCTTCAGGAATATATGCTCTTAGTTCAGAACCGTCCCAGTAAATAGCGAAGTATAGCATAACTTCCCAATCACCACCAGCGTGAACACCAACATAGGTCAAGCCATTATCTAATGTTTTGAAACCTTCTAAGTCTACATTTTCACAATTAAAATCAACTGCTTCAAGATCTTTTTCAATAGTATCTGTTAAGCTTTGAATAACAACAGCATCATCCCTTCCATAATCTTTTTTATTAATTTCATAATCATTATGTTCTTTCCATGCTTCCATAATCTTAGCATCTAATTCATCATGAGTTAATTTTTCAGTAAAATAACGTTCCATTTTATGCCCTCCAAATGCTGTTTTAGGCTAAGTTTAAGTATATAAACCTTACTATTTTAACTACTAGTTGGTAATTACCAAAACTAAACATTTATATAACCATAGATAAACCCTCTAAAAAGATTTTAGGAGGGAAAAAATGACATACTTGATATCAATCCATGACACAAACATATCAGCAACAGAAGCATACATCCTAACAGAAGAAGATCTACCAATAGATGAGCTGGCAAGAAAAGCAGCAAAAGAATACATGAAATTCTGTGAACAAGATGAAATAGGAAAAGGTTTAGAAGACCTAATAAATGACCGCTTAGACCATTACCATAAATGTAAAGGATGCCAAGCACCAGAGAAGATGCACGGATTCTCACTAGAGCCAAGAGAAGGAGATGAAAAAAAATATGGGCTAGATGATAATGATTACGTTCCGCTAGTAGATGTAAATATTATAAGCCTTGACTATCATCCAGAATTCAAACAGTTCTGTGAAAATTTACAGATATTACAACCAGAAAAACTGGTACATAACGAAGAATTTGATCATACAGATGAAGTAGAAAAACTTCGTTGCGTAATGATATATGAAGAAGAATTTTAAACAGAACTAAATTATTTTTCTAAACTTTTTTCTTATTTTCTTATAAGTCTTTTTACACTTTCTAGAATTTATTACAAATAATATTATTATAGAAAGCAAACCTCCAGAAAGAAATTATATTTTTTTTCTACAACAATATTTATTAACAAAATTGCCTTCTAATAATATACAATGAAAAAAAAAGGTCTAACAAAAAAAGTATTGATTCTAACAGCAGCAATGGCAATCGGAGCATCAACTCCAGCATTTGCTGAAGATGAGGATGAAATATATGTCAAGAATAATGGTAATGGATTAATCCAGGTAGCGATAAACAAAGATGCAGTATCAAGTTTTGTAAATGATACATTTTTCCACTATAAACTAGAATGGGACGGCAATAAAGATGACAAAAAACTATGGCATGAGTTTGCTGTAATTAACAAAAAAATAGGTTACAAAAGAGAATTATTGGGATACGTACCAAAAGAACTAGTACCATTGTACGCGCCAGGAATAATAAGCATGTACTTTGATAATCATAAAGGTGAAGAGAACTTAGTAAGCGTATGGGAAGATGATGTTGATGAGAAGATACAGGAACAATGGATACAGGAAGCCAAATGGTTAGTAAAAGATCTTAATTCTGGTAAAAGAATCTGGATGAAACAGTTATATCAGGAAGAACCAGGGGAAAAAAAATAAAAAAAAGAAAAAGAGATTTTTACCAATCAATATCTTCAAGCTCTTTATCTAAATCATCAAGCTCGCTCATGTCAAGATCTTCATCTAAACTGTCAAGTTCTGACAACTCAGAATCAATCTCAGCAGTCTCTTGAGTCTGCTCTACTTCTTTAGATTCTTCTTCTGGTCCGCTAGGTGCAGCTTTCTTACCGCAGCCTACAAGGAGTAAAGAGGATATTACTAAAAGAGCTAAGATCACCGTTAAAGTTTTATTCATTTTCATGTTTTATTGGTGTTCTATTACTTTTAAACCTTTGGAAAAAAGATAAAATGAGGAATTACTCCTCAGTTTCCTCTTCTTCTTCTTCGTCTTCTGTCTCATCAAACTCTTGGGTTCCTTTAGCTTCTTTTATCTCTCTTACGATCTGCTTAAGCACTTTATGAGCTTCTACAGCGTCTTTTCTAGCCTGGTTCATAAGCCTTTTAGCTTCAGCATGCTGAGATTGTTCTCCGCTCTCTTTGAACTCTTTCCATGCTTCCACACCAGCCTCATGGTTCTCTTTAGCGCTTACAAGCAAACTATGGAACTCTTCAAGTAATGGCTCAATTTCTGAAACATCCTTTCCGTTTGTTTCCATCTTTTCAACAGTCTTCTCTAACCTGTTTTCAAGCTGAACCATCTTACCTGTAATAAAGCCCATCTTAGCGTTGGTTAGCCTTGCAGCCCAGTAGATAGCCCTGTTCCTTATAGGTTTCCAAGCATCTCTTATCTCTTGAGCAGCTTCTCTAATCTCTTCTTTTGTTTCAGCAGCTTCTGCTTTCTCCTTAAGCGCCTCTAATTCAGCAATTTTAGCGTCAATTTCAGCTAGGATTTCTTCAACTTCTTCATCTGTAAGATTTTCACTACCTTCAATCTTTGCCTTTATTCTCTCTAAATGCCTAATAATAGCATCTGCAGAATTACCTAAGAAGTTTTTAGAACCTGTTTTTATATTGTTCTTAACCTGCTTACAATCCTCTGTCTCAGAATCTTCACATTCAGTCCACTTAGCCTTTGCATTAGTGAACTTAGTTCTTGCATTCTGCTGCAGTTGCCTTGCCTTTATGAACTCATTCTTTGCTGCTACGTATCTTTTTACTATTGCTTTATCTACTTTTCTTGCTTTAGTTATATATTGTTTTGCAGATATAGCTATAGCCTTTTCTTTATCAATCCCTTGGCTTGTACTTCTAACAGATGGTTCAACAGTAGGTTTTTCTCCGCTTGATAAGTCTCCTGAAATACCTTCTGACGTTACAGCTACATCTCCTAATCTATTAACACATTTTTGGTTATAGATTAAAGTATTAACTGGACAAGCTCTCCTAGTTGCTGGATCGCCTCCTAATGTAAACGGATTGCTGTCTGGGTTTCTTTTAGCCTTGCCAATGTAGATTATATCTGTCCTTTTCTTACCATCAAATGTTAGATCAAATGTTACTTTGTCACCAGTAGTTCTAAAGAATATTCCATCAAAATGTGGACCAACCCAACCACTGAACACTATCACATTTTTGTATGATCTAAACTGTATTTTGTCACGCTTGTCAAACTTTCTTACACCCACATCAAAAATTTGTCCATTACTTGTTATCTTTCCGCTAACTTTATACATCAGTTTAGGTCTCTTTATTTGTAATTTTTTTACTGCAACAGCTGTATTACTAACACCTACTGCATTCCTAAGCCTATCTGCTATTGCTGCTGAAGTTATTTCACCAGCTTCTTGTAGTTCGCTTACTTCTTCTGTTGTTAAACTATTTGTATCTATAGCTGCTGCTGCATTTTCTAATGCTGAAACTTCTTCTGATGTTGGTTCTTCTGTAGTTGGTTCTGTGTTATACACTAGTTTGTACCATTTCTTCCATTTTGCTCTTGTGTCCCCACTCCAGTCCAGCCACCAGAACTTTCCGCAGTCACCTTGCCAGATAAAGAATCCCTTATCAAAGCCTGGCCTATAGTCTGGTTTGTCAGACCAGCAATCTATATTATCTATACTTTGCAATTCTGATTCATCTTCTGTTTCTAATTCTGTATATTCTGTTAGGGCTGTATTCACTCCTTCTAACTCTGTATCTTCTTGCGCCAATGCTGCCGGGAATAAACTAACTAAGAATACTACCAGCAAAAATATTGATATTATTTTCCTTTTCATTTGTTTACCTCCATCAAGATTT
>JAHIPG010000065.1 GCA_018894775.1 Nanobdellota archaeon | reverse complement strand
TTTTATCTTTACTTTATCTCCAATTTGGTTATCACAATCATTTATGCTTATTGATCTGTTTTTTGCTACACCTATCCTTTGGGAAGGCATCCATCCTGGTGATTTTATCTCAGCTACAATTTTTTCTCCTTTCTCAAATATTTTTGGTAATCTTTCTCTTTTTTCTATTTTCATTCCTTCTGCTGTCAATTTTAGTGTAACACCATATTCTTTTTCCCATTTTTCTAATTGGTTATAGAACTTCCACCAGTTTGTCTTATTGACTGGCTTATATTTTCTTCCGTATTTATATATGTCATATTTCTGGATTCCTAGCCTTACATCAAGTTTTTTTGCTAACTGGATTATATTCTCTATATCTTCATCGTTTATGCCAGGCATATATACCGGTGCTAACAATAGTTGTATCTTACTTTTTGATACGTATTCAGCTAGTTCCAGAATATGTTTGAGATTATAGTTTGGTGTTCCAGAATAAGTTTTTGCCTTTTTCTCATCTAAAGAATTGATTGATAAGTTTATCTGGTTAATCCCTAATTTTTCTAATCTATCTACCATTTCTTTTGTTAATAATACCCCGTTTGTTTGGAAGGATATTCTTGAGACATTCTCAAGTTCAGATATTCTTTTAACTAATTCCATAAAATCAGGATAAGTCAACAACTCTCCGACAGAGTCTAAATTAGCTTCAACTCCAGACCCTTTGAAATTTACTATTTCTTCAAGCCATTGCATAAGATAACTTAATTCTACTTGAAAAGCCACTGGATGCAGTTTAGAATAAGGTCCAGAGTCAACACTACAAAATACGCAGTTAAGATTACAAAGAGATGTAGGCCTGATCTGTAATAGATTTGTCCCTCTATCTATCACTCCAAAAGCTATACAACCTACTAAAGGAATCCCTGTTTCCCTTGTTATCTTAAATATTTCCATGTACCGCAAACTATATAACTCATTATTTAAAAGTATTGTTTGATATGAAAACTATTTCAATTGAAAAAGCATTGAAAGGAAAATATATTTTCATAGATGTTAGAACGCCTAAAGAGTTTGAAGAGTGTACAATTCCTGAGTCTATAAATGTCCCTTTGTTTAGCAATGAAGAACGGGCTGTTATTGGAACTATTTACAAGCAAGTGAGTAAAGATGATGCAATAAAGAAAGGCTTAGATATTGTTTCTAAGAAGATTAGCAAGTTGGTTGGAGGTATTTCAAAGTATAAAGATAAGAAGTTGGTAGTTTTCTGTTGGCGTGGTGGTATGCGTTCTAAATCTTTTACTGGCTTATTAGAAGGTATGGGCTATGATACCAAGCAATTAGAAGGAGGCCATAAGGCTTACCGTAAACATATATTAGAAAGATTTGAAAATTACAAATTAAAACCTAAGATTATACTCCTAAGTGGACTTACAGGTACAGGAAAAACTGATATCCTCAATGAATTCCTCAACTCTTTAGATCTTGAAGGTCTTGCTCAGCATCGCGGTTCTGTTCTTGGTCCTGTTGGCTTAAAACCTCGTAGCCAGAAGATGTTTGATGCTTTGATTTTCAAAAGATTGGAAGAGCTTAAGGATGAAAAGTATATTGTTGTTGAAGGGGAAGCAAGAAAGATTGGAAAGGTACAAATCCCAGAATTTTTCTTCAAGGCGATGAAGAAGGGTATCCAGGTTAAGATAATTTGTGATTTCAATGACAGAGTAAAAAGATTAGTTGATGAGTATTCCGGACATAAAAAGGAACTTCTTGAAAAAATTCCTTATCTGAAGAAGACGGTAGGTAATGATAAGAAACTAAAATTATGGATAAATATGTTAAAAGAAGATAAGTTTGAGGAATTAGCAGAAATACTTCTGAAAGAATATTATGATCCATTATACAGTCATACTGTTGACAATATTGAATATGATTATGTGATAGAATTGGATTATGTGAAAAAACTAGAGGAAATCATGGGTTAAATTTTATCCATTCAGAATAATAATATTAATAAAGTTCTAAGCGCATGTTCTTTGCCATGATAGTTGGTAAAATATCAGGAAAGACGTCTACAGCACAGTTTAAGTTTGATGTAGAAGGAGATGCTAACAAATTTGAGTATGTCCAGGTCATAGATAAGGCAGGAAATGATATTCTTTGCCAGATTATTGAGATAGAGAAGAGTCGTGGTCAGGCAACTGCTTATTGCACTATCATTGGTTATAGGGATAAGGCTGATAGGCTTCGGGGTCTTAGAAGCCCTCCTGAACCACATACTGAAGTTCTTTATGCTTCAGATAAGTTTGTAAAGAAGATTCTTGGTTTAGGTAAGGCAAAAAATTCTGCTTTTATTGGAAGTTTAGAAGGCAGGAAGGATGTACAAGTATTCCTCGACCTAAATAAATTGCTGACTAAGCACGTTGCCATATTAGCCAAGACAGGCGCAGGAAAAAGTTATGTTACAGGAGTATTGCTCGAAGAGTTATTAGAAAATAAAGTACCTATTGTTATACTTGACCCTCATGGGGAATATTCCACTTTGAAGTATCCAAATGATAGTGATAAGGAAAAGATGAAGAAGTTTGGCATTCAACCCAAAGGTTATCTTAATCATATCCAGGAATTCAGTCCTGATACTGAGATAAATTCTGAGTGTAAGCCTTTGAAGTTGAGCAACATGGATCTTTCTCCTAATGAACTTATCCATATGATGCCTGCTAAACTTAGTAATGCTCAACTTAGTGTTTTATATTCTGCTTTGAAGAATCTGGGTAATAAGGCTGATTTTGATGAGCTGTTATTAGAATTAGAAAATGAGGATAGCAATGTTAAGTGGACTCTTATCAACGTTTTGGAATATGTCAAGAAGTTGGATCTTTTTTCCAATGCGCCTACTCCTCTATTTGAACTTGTCAGGCCAGGTAAAGCTTCTATTATTAATCTAAAAGGTGTCAACACAGAAGTCCAGGAAGTAGTTGTTTACAAGTTAGTACTGGATTTATTTACGGAGAGAAAGAAAGGTAATATCCCTCCTTTTTTCTTGGTAGTTGAAGAAGGGCATAATTTCATTCCTGAGCGTACCTATGGTGAGGCTAAGAGTTCAGGAATTTTAAGACAGATTTTCTCTGAAGGTAGGAAGTTTGGTTTAGGTGTTTGTTTAGTTACTCAAAGGCCTGGCAGAGTAGAGAAGAATGCACTTTCACAGGTTAATACTCAGATAATTCTGAAAGTTACTAACCCTAATGATGTCAAGGCTATTAGCCGTTCTGTTGAAGGAATAACTTCTGAGACAGAGAAGGAGATTAAGAACATCCCCATTGGCACTTCCCTTATTACAGGGGTGGTTGATATGCCTATTTTTGTCAATATCCGTCCAAGGCGTAGCAAGCATGGGGGTACTGCTGTGAATATCTTTGATGAAGATTCTGATGATGAAGATAAAGACTTTGTTAGTGAAGCCAAAAAAGGCAAGGGTGAATTATTACCTCTGATAAAGCCAAAGGTCAGCCTTAAAGATTTGAGATTAATGGGAAAGAAGAATCCTAAAGTTGTCCTAATACCTTGTATGGTCTTAGCCTGTTCTGATAAGCAAGGTGATTTTAATCTTTTGATAAATCTGAATAATGGTCATGCAGTTAAAGATGTCGAGAATGGTAAAGGTATTCAGCTTAAAGGGATGAAGTTAGATAATCTTAGCGCTAACCAAGAGAGAATTTTGAAGATTGCTTTGGACTTAAAGGAATTTAAGCCTGCAGACATATTTTCAAAATCAGGGTTGCAGTTTTCTGACTTATATGATACTATTAAAACTATGTCCAATAAAGGATTTTTTGCTAAAGAAGGAGATAAATATACATTAGGTAAAGAATTGTCTTTGTTCATCAACTTAAGAGAAAATTCTTTCTATGGCAAGGTTGATTATTCTACAATGAAATATGATAAGCAGCTTGAGAAGAATGTTGATACTACCAGTTTAGTGCAGTTTCTTGGAAGGTTTTTTAAGATTAAGAACGAGAAGGAATGTTGGTTGGTTGTTTATGATTGATCTTTGTTCTTTGTGAACTTAGGATATATTCCAGGTTCCATCAATATTTTCTTCGTTTTGACAGCGATTCCTTTTTCTTCTTTCATCATCTCTTTTGATGTCATTAGTGAATCTCCTAGACCTATAAGTTCTCCTTTAAGTGTCATTATTGCGACCATATCATCTTTTTTTATTTTATCATGTAATTTTGAGATTCCAGGCGTTGATAAGTCTGCGCCATGACATAATGTATCAACAGCAGTATCAACAACCCATATCATTGGTAAATGCTCAACAGCATCTTCTATAGGATGTATCAGTTTCTTCAATGGTTCTTCGTTGCCTTCTTTGTATACCTCATAAGCATCTTTTATATCATGAAACGTAACCCAATCTTCATCATTAAAAGGTCCTGCTTTTGTTCTTACAAGCTGGGCCATGTGTGCTCCGACACCTAATTTCTTACCCCAATCATGAGCAATCTTCCTTATGTAAGTCCCTGCTTGACATCCGATTTTAAACAAGACTTCTTTTCCATCTATTTCATGAATATTCAGATAGTAGACTTCTCTTTCTCTTAACTCTCTTTTTACAGCCGACCTTACAGGAGGTTTTTGTTTTATCTTCCCGACAAAGCTTTTTACTGATTTTTGTATTTTTGATTGTGTCAATTCTTTATGCAAATGCATCAGGCAGACGTATTCTTTTCCTGACTTGAGTAAGGTCTGTACTATTTTAGTCGACCTTCCTAATGCTATAGGCAATACACCAGTAACTCCTGGGTCTAATGTTCCTGAATGACCCGCTTTTTTTAAACCCAATATTCTTTGCATATAATCTGATACTTGATGTGATGTAGGGCCTTCTGGCTTGTTTAAATTGATTGCACCATAATCTAACAGTTCCTTTACAGTTCTTTCTTCAGGTTTTTTACCATATCTTTTGTCTGTTTCAGACTCTCGCTTTACCATTATTTCTCTTTCAATTTTTTCAAATGGTAACTTTTCTTCCATAGTTAAATTCTCCATTAAGTTAAATATTCTAATAAAATAATTTCCTTCTTTTGTAATTGAAAAAGTGAAAGGATTTCCTCATTCTTATTGGTCTGATTGGATTAAAGACGATTAGAACTTCATTTTCTTCATGCCTTTCATCTTCCCTAAACCTTTAGGCATTTTACCTTTAAACTTTCTCATCAATTTATTTATATCCTGCTCTTCTCCTTCTTTTCCTGCCATACCACCCATCATTTTCATAAGTTTTTTGCTCTGCTTATGCATTTTTAGAAGTTCTCTTATCTCTGAGGTAGGCATGCCTGATCCTTTTGCTATCCTATCTACTCTTTCTCTTGTTATTATATCAGGATTCTCTAATTCTTCTTTTGTACAGCTTTGGAATATGAATTTCCATTTCTTCAGTTTTTCATCTTGGACATTTAGAACATCTTTTGGTATATTCAGGCCTCCTGCTCCTGGTATAAGATCCATTATTTTTCCAAGAGGACCCATTTTTTTTACTGCTTGCATCTGTTCGTAAAGATCTAAAAAGTTATAGTCTCCTTTAAGGAATTTTTTCCCTAAGTCTTTAGCGTCTTCTTCATCTATTGCTTCTTTTGCTTTCTCTAACAAAGCTTCTAAATCTCCCATACCAAGAAGTCTGCCTACGAAACCTTTTGGGTTGAATTCTTCAATATCATCTACCTTTTCTCCGACACCTATAAACTTGATTGGCGCTTTTGTTACTGCACAAGCGCTTAAAGATCCTCCACCTCTTGCTGTCCCATCCATCTTCGTTACTATTACACCTGTGATGTCACAACTTTTGTGGAACTGTTCTGCCTGTTTCTGTGCTGCCTGCCCTATATCTGCAGAGATTATAAGTAACCTTTCTTGTGGCTTGATTGTTTTGTTCATTAATTCTATTTCTTTTACTAAATCTTTTGACAGAGCGTCTCTTCCTGCTGTGTCAACAATTAGAATATCATATTTTGAGAACTCTTTTTCGTATTTTTTATATATTTTTATAGGATCTTTCTCTTTTTTTTCTATGAACGCAGGCATCTTTATTTGATCGCAGACTTGTTTCAGTTGTTCTGGTGCTGCTGGCCTGTGTACATCCAATCCTAAAGCAGCTAATTTATAGCCTCTTTTCTGGTAGTATTTTCCAAGTTTGCCTATAGTTGTTGTTTTTCCACTACCAAAAAGCCCAACCATCATGATTTTGAAAGGCTTCTTTTTCTTGTCTATTTTT
>JAHIPG010000064.1 GCA_018894775.1 Nanobdellota archaeon | reverse complement strand
TGAGCTATGCTCAGGAGAGCAGGAATCTCTGATTCCTGCGTACATCAAAATCTGCTCAGCAATCAAATCTGCAAGAACAGAATCATCCGTTATAGATTCAGCCTGCAACCTTGCCCTGTCAGACTGCACCATCATCATATTATATAATACATTATAATAGTAAACAACATCAACATGTCCCTTACCAGCATGCCCTATGCCAGCATGCTCACTGTCAGCAGATAACATGGAACGTGAATAAAAAAATGATTTATCTGTTTCATCATTCAAACCATTACTATTATTTTTTCTCCACACACCTACTCCCCCATATTTTTCATCCCTGCAAACACAGCATCTATCTCCTTCATCCGTGCCAGCACGGAACACGAACCCTTTAGTTTACATCCGTCATAGTTCATCAGATAACTATTATGTAAAGGGTGATATAAATATGTTCTGTGGACATGTCCACTTTAGATACCAACCCACATCGGTAAATTTTTATTATACTATATCATTCATAATATTTGTGAGAACAACCACACCAAACAAAATAATGGTCCATCTGCTAAAACATAATTGTGTTGATGGCTGCCCTGCAACATATCAGGCAACACAGCAGGGCATCGCAGAAAATATAGATACACTGCGTTGCCATGTAGCCAGAGGGGTGAAAGAACTTATTGAAAAGAGACTTGTGAAAGAAACAAAAAGCTCCGTGAAAGGACTTGAAAGAAGAAGAAAGATATATCTGCTCACAGATGAAGGCACATCCTATGCTAAAGATATTCATGAAAAAATCATGAACATGAAAATCAGGTTCAGAGACAAAAAAGGCAACATAAGGGAAACAAAAATCTGCGACATAGCAGAAAAACTAAAAAAGGAACTTGATGTAAACATCATAGACATTATACGTGCAATGAGTCCCGAAGGGAATGTGGATTACAAAGACCTCACAAAAAAAGAAGGTTTTGTGGATTTCACGGAAAACGCACCCCGATCAACACATTTCTACGGCAGAGAAAAAGAAAAAAATGAAATAAAAGATTATCTGAAAGAAAACAGAAAAATCGTAGTGGTTTATGGTATGCCTGGTATTGGTAAAAGTGTGTTGCTGTCAAAAATCATTGAAGAATACAAAAATGAGAAAAACATATTCTATTATAATATACATGAATGGGATACGCTGAGAAGTATTTTGAAATCATTCTCAGATTTTCTGCAAAGGATGGGGAAAAGAAAACTGATATTTTATCTTAAATCAAAACCAGACATAACCATGGGTGAAATAGGGATTATTCTGGAGGAAGAACTCATGAAAAACTGTAAAAATACTCTGCTTGTTTTTGATGACACACAAAAAGCAAACAGGGAAATAACGAGTTTGTTTGAATATCTGAGGGAGATATTACCAAAAACTGATACAACGCTTATTGTTGCAGGAAGAAAAAAACCGGATTTCTATGATGCAAGACACATACTTCATAGGATTGTTGGGGAAATAAAACTGGATGGATTGGATAAAGAGAGCAGCAGAAAGCTTGCTGGTGAAAAGATAATGGATGAGGATATTTTTGAGAAAATCTATTCATTAACAAAGGGTTATCCAATGGCACTTGAACTCATAGATACAGGTAAAGGATTGGAAAAAACAAGGGATATGATGAAATATGTTTATAATGAAGTAGTTAGGAAACTTATAACACAGGAAAAAGATTTGCTATTCTTCATATCAGTATATGATCGCCCTGTTCCTGTGGATATGCTGCTGCAAAATAATTTCAGTTATGAGAATGTGCAGGAGCTTATTAAAAAATGTCTGCTGATTGAACACGGTAGTGAAATGGTTCATCCACATGACCTGCTCAGAGAATTCTTCTACAACAAATCTCCAGCGGATCTGAGGATAAAGAATCATAGGAAAGCAGCAGAATATCATTTAAAGTGGAAAACGGATTTGGATGTAATTGCGGCAATGTATCATTATCTAAAAGTAAACAATCAAAAGGATGCGGTGAAGATAGCGGTTCAGAATGGTGAAAGATTAATAAATAAAGGAATGGGAAAAGAATTTATGGAAGTTACAGAAGATATTGATGAAAATAAAATTACCAAAAAATCTGATTGGGTAGAAATTCTTCTGTTTAAAGGAGACGTTTATAGGGGAGCAGGCGGGTTTGATAAAAGCTTGGAATGCAACAAAAAAGCATTAGCATTATCTAAGAAATTGGGAAATAAAAAGCAGGTAGCGAAAGCCTATCTGAATACTGGAATTATACAACTAAACCAGGCAGATTATAAAAAGGCAATAGAAAATTTGCAAAAGGCGGCGGAAATATCAAAAAAAATAAAAGATACTTACACATCGAGTAAGGTGTATTTTTATATAGGGACTCTCTATTGGGTAACTGGGAAGTTAGATAACGCAATTAACACGCTCAGTAAATCTCTAAAGTATGCTAAAAAGATTGATGACAAATTATTGGTGGCAAATACGACCTTAGACATCGGTTTTATTCATGGTTTGGAAGGCAAATACGAAAAGAGCATAGAACTGCAAATGAAAGGGTTGAAAACACTTGAGAAAATGGGTAATAAATACATGGTTGCTAGAACCTACAACAATATTGGAGTAACCTATAATAGTATGGGTAATTTTAAGAAGGCGATTGAATGGTACGATAAATCCATAAAAATCAGTGAAAAAATAGGAAATATCAGAGGTGTAGGTTACGGACTTAGCAACATCTCAGAAGGCTATGCAAAGCTTAACAGAGAGCTGGATAAAGCAAAAGAGTATACAGACAAATCGCTAAGTATTTTCAGTAGACTGGGAGAGAAAAGAATGATTGTTCAATGTCATATAAATTATGGGGTTATTTATCACAGGAAAAGGGAATGGGATAAGGCAATAAAGTATTTTGAAGCAAGCATAAAGATTTCCAGGAAGATAAAAGCCTCAGAATTTCTTTCTCAAGCGTTTTTCCTTTACGCTGAAATGCTCAAACAAAAAGGCGATTTTGTAAAAGCAAAAACACAATATCAGAACGCATTAAAATGTTATATGAAACTCGGCAACAAGGAAAAGGTAAAAGAGGTTAAAAAGGAGTTGATGGAGATTGAGAAGAGGATTTAGAGGTGTGTTTTTTTAAAATCTGAAGACAAAGGTCTGGGTTTAGGGTACTAAAAACTGATTTTTTTGAAATCCTCAAGTATTTTCTGATGGTCAAACGCAAGCTCTGGGAGATTGTTTAATGAAAAAAGTTTAACATCATTTGCATCTGAACCTGGTTTCATTTTACCAGCAATGAC
>JAHIPG010000063.1 GCA_018894775.1 Nanobdellota archaeon | reverse complement strand
CAACACTTAGAACCATGATAATGCAATCCAGAATTTATATCCTGCTCTAACTCATTTATATTAGTGTATGTAACAGAAATCCTAACACCTACCTGCTTACTCAATTCAGCAATATCCTTTCTTAATTCATGAGCGCTTAAAAAATCATAATCTTCCATAACTGCAGTAATATCAATATCACTCTTACCAGGAACATATTCCCCTGTAGCAACAGAACCTCTAGCTAGAATAGACCTCACCATAGGTTGCCCTGTGAAAACATCTCTAATGTGCTCTAAAATATACTCCAAATCCATTTTAAGTCCTAAATTCATTATATATTTATACATAAATAATATATAAACCTTTCTATTTGTAACTACTATAAAGTGGTAAAGAATTAAGTCTTACAATAATATTTCTCCCTCTTTTCCTCATCAAACCCAAGAATTCTCAAAGGGTTATCAGAAATGGTAACCTTAAGCTTATCTCCAAGACCAAAAGGATACTTCACATGAAATCCATCAACATAAAGAACCCCTTGCCTCATCTTAGAATAAATCTCTAACATATCTGTAACACCCTTATCCAGCTTCGGATTAGGATTAAGCCTACCAAGATATATCTCTCTGGTGCAATACTGGAATAACTCTTCTTCAATAGGCAATACAATACCACTAATCTTTACAGCCCAATTGCTAGCAGCAGTTGCAACAACCAACCCAGAACTCTTCTGAAACTCTTCAATACCCTTATCTTTAACAACCATACGGGATGTAGCAGCAGGAACACTATGTGCAATCAGAATATCATTCAAAACAAGATCATCCAATTTTTTATCATTAAGCTCAAGCTCAAACCTGGTAAACTTATGCTCTGAAATCTTGCCCTTCTTCAGCTTATTATATTGCTCCTCAAAATTATGCCTGTTAGCCGAAAAGAAAAAACCCTCGCTGCTGCCAGGATCTTCAGGCCGATAATCAGAATTAACACCAAGAACAGGCTTATCAATGATATAATGCGAAGCCTCAATCAAAGTACCGTCACCACCAAAAGAGATAATGAGATCATAGTTATCAATAAGCTTCTTAGAAAGATAAGCCCTGTATTTCCAATCCACATTAACATCCTTATCAGCCCTGAGTACATCTTTGACAGTTTTCTTAGCAAGCCTATCAGCATTAACCTCTGCCTCCAAGTCATCCATATCCCATCCAGCCGCTATAAGGTTATTTAACTCCTTCTTGCTTTTCTTCTTATATATATCCAACAAAGGCTTCTTGTTAACCACTAATATTTTTTTATATTTCATCGTCCCGGAAATGGCACCCTAAACTTTTTTTTCTTTTTAATGCTGCTTCTGCGATGATGCGTCCAGCGATAGCCATGTTCTTTGCCTCAATCAAATCTTTGTTGACACCTTTAGGCAAATTTTCCTCTATACTCCTAAGTTTTTGTATAGAAGTTTTTAAGCCTTTCTCATTCCTTATCAAACCGACATGATCCCACATGATCTGCCTTATCTCTTTCTTCAAATTGGCAGCATCAAAGTCTGAAAACTCTTGCTTTTCAACAGGAACTTCTTCAACCTCATGCTCCAAATTCTTCACAGCCTTGATGATATTATTGCTGAAAACGATAGACTCAAGCAATGAATTGCTAGCTAACCTATTAGCACCATGAACACCAGTCCTTGAAACCTCACCAAAAGCGTACAGGTTACCAATATTGGTCTCACCATCAAGGTTTACCTTGACACCACCACAAGTATAATGGGCAGCAGGCGAAACAGGAATCGGCTCTTTAGTCATGTCAATACCAATTTCAATCAAAGTCTCATAGATAGTAGGGAATCTGGTCTTCAAAAACTCAGAATCCTCATGACTTATATCCAAAGTTACAGGACCATTCAAAGCTTCCTTTGCGATGGCTCTTGCAACAATATCTCTTGGAGCAAGCTCTTTCATCTCATGATACTTATGCATGAATCTTTTTCCTTTACTGTTCTTCAGCTTACCACCTTCACCACGAACAGCCTCAGAAATCAGGAAAGGATCATGACCATTCTTACTAAGAGCAGTCGGATGGAACTGTAAAAATTCCATATCCTCAATCTTTGCTCCAGCACGGGCAGCCATAGCAAGACCATCAGCTGTCGCAATATCAGGATTAGTTGTCTTAGCAAAAAGATAACCTGCACCTCCAGTTGCAAGAATCACAGCTTTTCCGTACAACTCACCAACTTTCTTTCCCTGCAAGTACTGGACGCCGTAACATTTGCCATCCTTAACAATCAAGTCCAAAGCCATCGTATCTTCCAAAACTTCAATGTTCTCATTCTCTTTGACAACATCAACAAGAGTTTTCTCAATAGCATGGCCAGTATGGTCACCAGAATAAGCAACACGCCTGCACTTATGACCACCTTCTCTAGTAAGCTTTAAGACTCCAGATTTCTGCTCAAAAGGAGTACCATAATCTAATAGTTTCTTAATCATCTTCGGTCCCTCTTTAACAAGATATTCAACTGCTTCGATATCATTATGGTAACAGCCAGTCTTCAAAGTATCCTCAACGTGAGACTCTGTAGAATCATGCCTGTCGAGCACAGCAGCTATCCCTCCCTGAGCCTTGTTCGTATTCGAATCCATGATCTCTTTCTTAGTAATCAAAGTAACCTTACCATACTTAGATGCTTCCAAAGCAAAGTTCAAACCAGCAATACCTGAACCTATAACAACAAAATCCGTTTTCATTTTACCTCCATCTTCTGGCTCAAATCCAGAGATTCAATAGAGTGAGTTAAGCAGCCCATAGATACCACGTCCACTCCTGACCTGGCATAGCTTTCTATTGTTTTCTCATTGATCATTCCTGATGCTTCAAGAAGAACATAGTCGTAAAGATTCTCTTTCTTCAGCTTAGAAATAACTTTCTTTATCTGAGAAGGCTTCATGTTATCAAGCATTATTATACAAGGCTTAGGATCAACCCTGTTTTCTAAAAGCCCTTTAACCTTCCTTGCAGCCCTAATCGCTTCATCTTGAGTTGCCACCTCAATCTCTATGAACTTAATATTAGGATGTTCTAGGTAATTAGCTGACATTTCTAAAGCTGCTTCAATGGTTTTCCCTATACCATCCCTCTTCAAAGCATCAAGATGGGTATCCTTTATCAGGATTCCATCGTGAAGTCCGAGTCTATGGGGCAGACCGCCACCAAGTTTAACAGCTCTTTTATCAAGATACCTTAGCTGAGATTTTCTTGTGGCAACTATCTCTGTATCATAACCTTTGATCTTATCCTTAAGTTTTCTAGTGGTTGTTGCGATACCAGACATTCTTTGTAAAAGATTAAGACCAGTTCTTTCAGTATTCAACATATCTTTAGCATCACCACTAAGCTCAAGAATCTTATCGCCTTTCTTCACCCTGTCCCCGTCGTTCTTGTAAAGCTTCACATCCAGACCATTATCCTTATAGAATCTCGTTATCTCATCAAGCCCTGCTATAACACCAGATTGCTTTGCCTTTATGTAAGCTTTAGCCTCTCTAGCATGATTGAACAGGGCTTTGGTTGTAACATCAATTCCCTGAGTCCAAAGCCCCATTCCCTGGAGGTCATCATGCAATTCACGTCTGAGGAACTGATCAGCCCTTTCCTGATATTTATGATTCTTTATATCAAGCCCTGAATCATCATAAGCTCTCTTTACAATATCCTTACGTTTCATTTCCCCACCTCCAGCATCCTATCCAAAGCTTTCTTAGCCTTCAATCTTGTCTCTTCAGGAACAGTTATCAAAGGTTTCTCTTCCTTCAAAGATTTGTAGACTAATTCTAGTGTGTTCTTCTTCATGTTGATGCATGTGCTTCCTGGCGGAGCAGCATAGAATTTCTTATCCGGAACTTCCCTGTTAAGCATCTCAAGCATCCCAATCTCTGTACCAATTATGAACTCTTTAGCTTTTGACTTCTTGGCATAATCTACCATCCCACTAGTGCTACAGATATGGTTTGCCATCTGCCTTACTTTTTTAGGACACTCAGGATGAACAATCACTTCAGCGTTCTTGAGATTCTTCTTAGCATCCTTCAGTTTCTGATGACAGAACTTATTATGCACATAACAGAAACCTTCCCACCTGATTATCTCTTTATCCGTCTGCTCATCAACATAGCTTCCAAGATTCTTATCAGGAACAAATATCACCTGGTCGTTAGGCAAAGAGTTCACAATCTTCACTGCATTGCTAGACGTACAGATAACATCTGACTCAGCCTTTGTCTCTGCAGTAGTGTTCATATAGCTTACAACCGCTGCTTTAGGATATTTCTTCCTAAGATCCTTTATGTTTTCAGAAGTTACCATGTCAGCCATTGGGCATCCAGCGTTTATCGCCGGCAGTATAATTTTTTTATCAGGGCTTAAGATAGCTGCTGTCTCTGCCATGAATTTTACACCGCAGAATATTATTAAGTCAGCGTTTGACTTTGCTGCGTTAACACTTAATCCATAAGAGTCGCCAATGAAGTCTGCAATCTCGTATATTTCCGGCCTCTGATAATTATGTACTAATATCACCGCATTTTTTTTCTTTTTCAGTTCATTTATTTTTTTTATTATTTCTT
>JAHIPG010000062.1 GCA_018894775.1 Nanobdellota archaeon | reverse complement strand
TGAGAATATTTCTTTTGAAAATGAATATTTCTTAGATAGAATAGTAATTCTTTCTGGATTTGGTAAAAGATCATGAATATATTTTAAATCAGAAGTGCTTATAGGATATTTTTTTGCTATTTTATTGATTCGTTTCATGATTGTTTCTGTTGTGTTAACTAGGGTATCGTCTAAATCAAATAATATTGTGTGCATTATTACTCCTTATTGTTACTACTTTTAAGTGGTATAATTATTTATAAACCTTTCGTTTTTCCCCCGTCCTTAAAAGCTTCGTATTATTGTAATTAAATGGTAAAGAATATATTTTATTATATTTTTAAGTGAATTTTAAGAAAGGGTATATTATTTATTAAGCTAATGTAACTAAGAATTCTTCTTCAATAGATTAAAGCTTTACGCGCTTCTGGGAGAAGTTGAGAATTTTGAGGGGTAGAGGGTCTGTAAACGCTAATGGAGGATATTTGGTTTTTGAATCTCCTTAAGAATAAGGATTAGGCGCTTCTTGCTTAGCGAACTTTTTCTTAAAAATCAAAAGGGTAGCTTTTGAGAATATTTCTTACATCTTTTGACTGTTGTCTTGATAGTTTTTCTTCGTGTAAATCATCCAGAAATGAATCTATATAGTCCATCAGTTCGTGAGATTCGGGACCATGATCAAATAAGTCGATTAGCTTTCTTAATAGTAAAATACCAAGGCTAAAATCTTTTTTCTTGAATATGGCCTTCTTTATGTAATCCAGTTGATTATATAATGGAGTATCATCTCCACCTTTGGGAAACCAAATTTTTTTTATAAGGTCAATTATTGCATTTTTATCGAGTGTTTGGGCATATATCCATAATTCAGGTTTCTTCTCAAGTAGGTTGCATAGTATTGATATTAGCTCTTCTTTTGTTTTAAATTTCAATGTATTAGCAAAATCTGCTGAGTCAATTGCCTTATTGTTCTTCAACCAAATCACTAATGCGGCAAGATGCTTGCATTCAAAATCACAAGGACATGAGCAACTCGTCTCTTTTGTCTTAAGATTAATTTTCAAACGGTATGTTGAATTACCATAACTCACAGCAGTTATTATATCACCAGACTTAACAATCTTATCAATTAGTCCCTCCTTGTAATACCCTTTGCCCCTTTGCCAGATATCACTTGTGAATCTTTTTTCTAATTGCGATAAGATTTTTTTCATCTTTTAGATTATGTTCTTTTTCTTTAGAATTTCTTGTATTGCTTGCAAGAATAGCTTAGCATTATCAATTGATTTTTCCGCTGGTTTGAGATTCTGTCTTGAAAGCCTATGGTATTGAAACAGCCCTCTTTTTCCTTTTTCTTCTTCAAATATGTCAAGCAGTTCTGCCGCTTTAGCTTCTGCATCCTCATATATCAGGAATAGCTCTTCTGCTAGTTCATTGTTGATAATGAAATGCTTAGCAAAAGCTATCAAAGTAGCGTGGTGCAGTCTTTTTATTATCTTTACACGCTTTATGCCAAGCAGAGCTTGGGTCGCATGAAATATAGAATAGTATGAGCACACTACTACCCAATCAAAGAATGTTGTATCATCAGGATATCCTAAGGCTTCTTTTATCTTTTGGTCTGTAGAAATCTTTAGCAAACCTTCAGCTAATCTTAAGTCATTTACTGCTTTCAACCATTTGAGATGGCTCTGCACGAGAGCGTTCTCTTTTATAGACCTGTCTTTTAGTTCCAGTAGCTTTTTGTATCCTTCTTCAACTTGTTTGGCTTGGAGCATATTTTATTTCCTCCAAAATTGTGATTATGTTATAGAATGGGTGAGGATTATAAATAATTTGCTTATTCCTTATTATATGTTTTACAACGGTCTCTTCCGGTACGAGTAAGCTTTCTTGAAACTCTTCTAATGAAAATACTTGAAGCCCGATATTAGTGATATGGGGAAATTTAGACATAATCTTTTCCATCTTTTCTTTTTTTATGCCTTGGGTTATTATGAACACATCCCAGTCAGAATCTTTAGAAGCTTTCCCAGAAACTCTGCTTCCAAAAATACCAATGGATGCTAAAGGATCAATTTTTATCATCTCTTCCACAAGCAATCTTAAGGTTGTGTTTTTTATTCTTCTGCTTTCTTGCTCTTCTACAAAACATAGCAATTGTATAGCATCAATATTTCGTAGGTTTAATGATATGTAATTTACTTGACCTTCTTTTTTTTGGAGAAGTATTCCCTTTTTTACAAGATTTTTTACTCTCTTAAACGCATGGGCATAATTGATGCTTAGCTTTTTGGTTATCTGCCTAATGGAAAAACTAGATTGATAGTCCTTTGTATAGCAACTTAATATTTTCAAGTCAATTTGTGTTATATCCTCAAACATATAGTATTATATCTTATAACATATATTTAAACTTTTCGCTTTCATGGTAATATCATTAAGAAATGCCTGATGCTTCTTTTCCCCACGAAAGCGTCTTTTCACTCTGAATAACTCTTTATCCAAGATTCTTCCATGAAGTGAAGCTTTCCAGGAATGATTAGGCATTGGGGAAATACTTCAAATTTTTCTTTAAGAATATCTTTAGCTTTCCCAGATATTATAACCTGTTTCTTGCTGCCCATACC
>JAHIPG010000061.1 GCA_018894775.1 Nanobdellota archaeon | reverse complement strand
TTTCTTTTTTTATTATATTTACAACAGGAATTGATAAAGCCTCATCTTTGATTTCTATATTCATACCACAATGATTTTTTAGAACGGCAATCACTTCTTCTAAAGTGGGAATAGGTTCTCCATTTTTGATATGTAAATTTCTTATCTCACCCAAAGTCAAATCATTAATATTCCCTTTTCCATTGGTTGTTCTTTCTACATTATCATCATGTATTACTACTATATGATTATCTTTTGTTTTATGTATATCAAACTCTACCATATCCACTTTTAATTTTACTACATTTCTGAATGCTTCAAGAGAATTTTCTGGTGCTATTGCTGAAAAGCCTCTGTGTGCTATTTTTAGAACCATTTTACTAAGCCTTCTTGCCTGTCTTTATCTTTTCCGAATACACTTTCTATTCTGTCTTTAAGAATGTCTAGTGTTTGTATAAGATAGGGTGGTAAAGAACATCTTTCTGCAAGCTCCATTGAAGGCTTTAAGTACTTTATTACAGAACCTTCTGATATAGTAAATATGATTTTTCCATTACATTTGTTACATTTACCTCTTAAGGGCGGTCTTCTAAATTTTTCATTGCATCCTACGCATCTGAATTGCTGCATTGAGAATTTTCTTAGGTTACCTTTAATATCTCTTAAAAAATGTCTTTCAATCACAAGCCTTCCTACATCTGCTTCATCCACAGCTCTTATTTTTTCAGCAAGATTCATCTGCCCATTCACTTTTTCTGCCATTGTTGGAAGTGTTTTATATGCTGAATATCTTACACCATGGTTTATATTTGATGTATCATGTGTAAATCCATATCCAGAGTATTCTGTCGGCTTTCCAAGATGGTTTTTTAGTTGATCCATCTTAAAATCTCTTGAGGGCATGTAATTTTCTGCTGCTTCATAAAATTCTAAAGGGTATTCTGAAACCATTTCCATATCAAATACCATATCATCTACCTCAGAAGGTATTATTTTTGATGTTAAGACTAATGGTGCATCCTGTGTTGCTCCTCTATGTGCTGGTAGGTAATTTCTTGAGAAATTAATGAGTGCATCAAGCATCATCATAACGCATGCTTCATCCCCATCACAGTCCCTTCTTAATAGACAGTGATAGACTGGATGTGCAAAAAATCCTTGTGTTTCTGAAAATCCTATTATCCTTGCTACAACTGCTGCTGATGTGTGTGGGCTCATTCCTGTTACAAGATGTCCTGCAAGATCGTCTGGCTTTTCTAAGTTGTAGAATTTTGGTATATGGTATAGTTTTTCCAATAAATCATCTATAAATTTAGTTATTCTGAATAATACCTTATCTGCTCCTTCCTCTGGACTTTCAGGACATGATGGTAGAACAACATCTTGAACTTTCAGTTCTAAAATTTGGTCTTTATTTTCTAAAGGTTTTCCATGTATATCATAGGTATATCCTAATTCTTTCAATTTTTCTATGGAAGTTCTTATTTCCTTTGGTTTGAATGCTGTTAAGGGTGATTCAGTCATATCATATCTTATTGTTCCTTCTTTATTCACATATAGTTTATGTATGGCTCTTAGAATTCCTTTGATGAGATTTTCTGGGGTGTGATCTCTGTTTGATGTTCCTCTAACCCCTTTTATGAGATCAGGGTAATGTCTTGACCCTAACCTTTTTAATGCAGAGTTGAAATAATGATGTATGTCAATCGGATGTCTTTTATAGGAGTTTGTTTTTCTAGGAATTTCTTCATCTTTTTCATTTTTTGTTTTACAATTTGGACATTCTTCTGTTTCTAGGCTTTCTTTGCATTCAGGGCAGTAATAGATTCTTTTTGTAGGTTCGTAGCAATCTTCACATATGGGATATATTGTTTCTTTATCGCATTTTCCACATTTGTATACTGGAAAGTCTGAGACTATTTTGTCTGCCTCTAATGCTGATTGAAAGCTTCTCATCCTTCCGCCTTGTGTACCTACAGGAAATAAGACTTGTGGGCTTCCGGTCAGTTTTCTCATTTTTGCTTTTTCTGGTCTTCCCATCCTTGCTCCAATGAAGGTTCCTGACTTGTCTTTGATTTTTATATCTGATATTATGTTGACTATTTTTAGGACATCTTCATTTGGTGATGATTTCACATTTTCTATAATAAGATCCATATTTTTTTGAGGGAGGTTTAATGTTGTGACAAATGCTTTTGCGTCATCTTTTTCTATTACTACATATTCTTTTGCTACAAATGAGTGTGGTATTCCTAATAATTCAAGAACTCTTTTAGGATCTGCATTTTCAACATCTTTTTCTAGATCATAGTCAATTGGTAGGATTATTTTATTTTTTTCTATTACTGCTTTTTTAACCCACTCCAATAAGCTTATCAATTGTTTTTTTGTGATGTCTTTCCAATGATACGTCCATCTTGGATGTAATGGAATATCATATTTTTTTGAAAGATTTACAGCAACATCTAATTTTATATTATCTATGTCTAATTTGCTAACATCAGCTCCTGCTTTTTTTAATTCTTGCTTATACCATTCTTCATTGTATCCGCAAGGTATTAGTTTATGTGCTCTATTGTAAAAATCTCCATAATTTATCAACATGTCCCCTAAGAATAATATTTCTTCTATATCCTTCCTGTATTTTATTGCGTCTTCTTCACTATCCAAAAATATGACATTTCCATTTTTTAGTTTTATTATCGGCCCTTCTATTGTATCACAAGTGTAGGTTGTTGTACCTTTTCCAGGTCTTTCTGTTTTTAGTTGTGTTCCTGTTGCAATAAAATCATCCAATACCCTCATAGTTGCAGGGTGTAATCCATTTGCTGATAACCCTGTGTTTCTTCCCCTTCCATATCTTAATCTAAATCCTCCTGTTCTTAGAGGGTGTGTTATTACTGGTCTTCCGGCAACTATATCTTTTATGAATGTATAATCGGGAGATATTTTTTCTTCACTAGAGTTTCCATCATCTTTCTTAACTTCTTTATGCGCTTTTAATTCCTTTTGTATTTTCAGGAATTTTTCTAGGAAGTTCCAATTTTCCATTCCAAATTCTTTTCCCCATTTTTGTATTTGTGCAAAAACTTTTGGGGCTTTTTGTGCTAGACATTCTGCAATCACAAGACAGAATCCATTTCTTATGATATTTGTTTCAATTCTTGGAAGGTCTTTATAATTACTTACCTCATATTTTTCAGAGCCATCTCCATCTATTTGTACAGGTAAATGTTTAGCAAGATAATATGCCTCTTCATCACTTGGATAATATTGTAAATTTGTAACTCTTTCATGATAGTCTGCTAATTCTGTTATTGTTCTTTGTGCTTCTTCTTCTGTAGGGTCATATTCTGCGTAGCCCATATTTTTTCTTACATAGTCTGCGATTAGAACTGATACTGATGCTCCTGTTCCTCCTGCACTTCTTATTGGACCAGAGTATCTCAATGCAAAATATTCTTTTCCATCTTTTCTTTTGTGAAATCTCAATTCTACAAATCCTTCTAGAGGGGATGAAACAACTCCAACTGTTACGTATGCAAACCCTACTCTAATCCCTATTTCCATAGCTTCTTTTTTATCTTTAAATTTACAGAATTTTTCTTGTGCCACCTCTAATGCTATTTTAAGGGCTACTCTCCAATCCTGGGTTCCATACTCTTTTTCCAGTTCTTGTATTCTTGGTACTATTCCACAATTTTTTATTTGAGGAGCTATCGCACTTATTAAACCTTCTACCCTTTCTGCCATGTTTCTTGCTTCAGGTATTTCTACATGGTCTACTGGATCAAATCCTTTTTTCCTTGCCTGCTCAGCTACCTCATAAAGTTTTTTTACGTTTTTGTCTATTTCTGCAAAGTATTTATCCATTTTTTATAAAAAAGAAAGGGACCTGCCAGAATGAATTGTCTCTTTTTCCCCCATTTTCTTTTTCAATAATAAATTCTCAATTTCTATTTATATTATTATAGGTATTTTAAAATATAATATTTATGTTAACTACAAAATTTTAACATTTTGACTTCTCTTGTTTTAAGGTTAACGATAGGTACTCTCGACGGCTCTGGGTTATGTCCTACTTTTTCCTGAAAACTTGTTTTTGATTGCCAACAGCTGCAACATATTGTTGTTATGTTATTATAGCTTCCAATATTGGCCTTATGTATATGGCCTGTTACGAAAAAATCAGGTATCTTTTTGATTATCAGAGGATCATCTCTTACATCTGGTATATATAATGTTGAACCATGTGATGGTGCCAAATGTCTTTTCTGAAGTAAAAATTTCATAATAAGATCTGCCCTGTCATAGCCTCCATTTGTTCTTATTGTATCTACATTATTTACATAATAATCAAAACTATAACCGTGATATAAAAGTATATCAAATCCTGGGAAATCTTTAGATGAGTCTATTGTTACCATTGAAGGATTTGTTACCATTGTAACATTTTTTATGTCATATATTGATCTTGCAAATTTTTTATTTAATATTGGTTGGGGTTCTGCTATTCTCAATGCATCGTGATTTCCTGGGCAGACTATTATCTGAATGTCTTTTCTTATTTGGTCAAGATATTCTGCACACTTTTCATATTGTTTATTGATATCTTTTATACTCAATTCTTTGTCTTGTTCAGGATATATGCCTACACCATCTACTAAATCTCCAATTATAAAGAGATATTTTATTTTTTTAGCAATTTCCTTTTGTTCGCCTGTTCCATCTTTTCCATTTACCCAGTCTATAAATTTCTGAAAATCATCATGTAAGAACATCTTACTACCTATATGTATATCTGAGATAAATATAGCATAGTTGTCATCTTTGGATTTTTTGAGTTCCTTATGCAAAGGTATATCTGGAAATACTAAATTATTAGCAAATAATATCTTGTTTCCATAGGATCCACTTAGACCCACAACTTCATCAACCACAAGATTTCTTGCTAAGTTGAAAGCCTCTTCATTATTATTGTTTATTAATGCTTTTGTTGTTCCTGTTAAGTCTTCTATAGTTAGAATTATATTTTTATTTTTTGTTTCTCTTTTATCTACAATTAGTCCTATTAGTGATATTGATTCTCCTCTATTTTTATTTGATAGTTTATTTATTGAGATGGGATTATTTAATTC
>JAHIPG010000060.1 GCA_018894775.1 Nanobdellota archaeon | reverse complement strand
TGCTCTTTAGTGTTGTAGCTAAGTCAATATCATACTTTTGAGCAAGCCTCAGAACAAAGTAAAAAATATCAGCAACTTCTTCAGAAATCTCGGCCTTTTTTTCTTCAGATTTAAACATATCTTCAATTTCTTCATTAGACTTGAACCTGAAATGCTCCAACAGTTCGGAAGATTCTGTGATTATTCCTATAGCAAGATCCTTGGCAACATGATATTTCTCCCAATCCCTATCCTCGCAGAACTTCTTAGCAGTATCTTTTAGCTCTTGAATGTTTGTTTTGTGATCCATAACCATTAATTAATGAGAATTTTTTTAAATATTATTGTGTTCTAGCAACGAGATTAACTACTACGGTTAATTTCTTGACAAAAAAATTTCAAAAAGAATAATCCGTATAATTATATGGAAGAGGGAAGTTTTATAAGAGTTTTGGAGGGGTTAATCAGGGTTTTATACCAAACTAACTAAAATCTAAAACAAAACCCTTATATATGATTTATTACCCTGAAGTAGTAACATGAAGCTTAAAAGACATAAACAAAACCCGATAATCAAACCTATCAAAACCAATAATTGGGAATCCAAAGCCGTAACGCTTTTGCATTAACGGTACCCAACCTTCACCAGACCCTTACAGAATCCCAAAACAGCCAAATCCAAAAATCCTTGCCTTTGCAATCCTAGTACCCATTTTCACATGCATTAACAGTACTTATCGCTTGCATTATCGAGACCTAACACGATAAAACCATCCGGAAATCCTTCCAAAAATCCGAGCAAGTATTTATTAGGAAGTTTCTATGATAATTTAAGATATGGTAAAAAAAGAGATTGAAAAAACCAAAGACTACAAGGCACTATTAGGAGATATAAAATCAATACTAAACAAGAACCTTACAAAAGCTTACAAAGCAGTTGACAACATAAAGGTGCAGACCTACTGGCAGATAGGGGAAAGGATAGCCAGAGAAGAGTTAAAACATAAAAATAGGGCAGATTATGGCAGAAGAGTGATTGAAAACCTTGCTAAAGATTTAGGGCTTAGCAAAAGAACTTTGTATGAAATAGCCCAGTTTTATGATACTTATCCAATTGTGCGGACAGTGTCCGCACAATTGAGTTGGTCACATTATACGACTCTTATTAAGATAAATAGTAAACCAAAGAGAGATTTTTATGAATCCATTTCGTTACAAAACAGTTGGAGTGTTAGAGAACTTAGAAAGAGAATAGGTAATAAGGAATTTGAAAAAGCAAAAAAGAAAGGTGAAATAATAGTCAGGCTCCCTAAACAGCTGCCTGCACCTGAAGATGTGTTCAAAGAGAGCTATGATTGGGACTTTCTTGAATTAGAAAGAAGTCATGAGGAAAAAGAGTTAGAAAAAGCGTTATTAAACAGGATAGAAAAAGTCCTTCTAGAATTTGGTAATGGATTCGCCTTTATGGGCAGCCAGATGAAAATACTGATCGCAGGACAGTACCATAAGATAGACCTTGTCTTTTATCATAGATTATTAAGATGTCTTGTTCTTGTTGAACTTAAGATCGGAAAATTCAGGAGAGAGTTTGTTGCCCAGATGAATGAGTATCTGACATACATGAGAGAGCATGATATGCTTGAAGGAGAAAAGGACCCGATAGGATTGATAATCTGCAAAGAAAAGGAGGAAGAAGAGGTACATTATGCCCTAGGAAGGTTAAGGAAAGAGATATTTGTTGCAGAATACAAAACAAAGCTTCCTAGTGAGGAAGAAATTAAATCAAAAGTGAAAAAGATGGATAAAATTTAAAATTGGCCTTTCTGCCAATCTTCACTCCCAAACAACAAGGATTTTTTTCTTTCCACAAACCCATACGTGCAATTAGCGAACGAGAAAACCTTACATCCAAACGTACAATAAACCACTAAAACAAAACCTTCATATACTAATTTACTAATCCTTAATTATAACATGAAGCTTAAAAGACATAAACAAAACCCGATAATCAAACCTATCAAAACCAATAATTGGGAATCCAAAGCCGTATTTAACTTAGGGGCAGTATATGAGGAAAAAACAGGCCTAATCCATGTAATATACAGGGCAATAGGCGAGTACGAAAAGTACCTATCAGTACTAGGCCATGCTACCAGTAAAGATGGAATCAATTTTGAACGAAACGATAACCCAATTTTTAAGCCCATGGAAGAATATGAAAAATGGTCCTGTGAAGATCCAAGGATCACTAAAATCGGTAATACATTCTATATGACTTATGTTGCCCTTTCTAAACCTCCACATGAAGGGGGCGGACCACCCAAAACCGCATTAGCCTCCACAACAGATTTTGTGAATTTCAAAAGGCACGGAATCATAACCCCAGAGGGCGCTGATGACCGAGACACTGTTCTTTTTCCTGAAAAGATAGATGGAAAATATGTCATGCTTCACAGACCACATAACTGGAGTAAAAAATACGTCCAAAATAAGGATGGAGAGCTATACATCCAGGTAAATGGAACAGTTGACCCTGTAAAAAGAGTTATCAAATGGCCAATTGAAGAAAAACCAACATTTCCTGAAAAACCAAGCATCTGGATAGCCTATTCTGAAGACCTCAAAGACTGGTACGGCCATAAAGTCATGATGGAACCTGAAATGAAATGGGAACAAGAGAAATTAGGTGCCGGACCACCCCCAATAAGAACAGAGAAAGGATGGCTCTTGATCTATCACAGTGTTTCATATGATGAAGGCATCAAGAAATACCATGCCGGTGCCGCCCTATTAGACCTAAATGACCCCTCAAAAGTCATTGGCAGAACCAAAAACCCTATACTTGACCCCGAAAGAGACTATGAAGTTTCTGGAGATGTTTCAAATGTAGTCTTCCCAGAAGGAATAGTGGTAAGAGGAGATGAACTTCTTGTATATTATGGTGCAGCAGATAAAACATGCTGTCTCGCAACATGCAACTTAAATGAATTAGTAAATTCTATACAGTAAGTATACTTAGTGCCTAGTTCCGGCAGTGGGGAACTCTAACCTTTCTTCGTAATCCCTTCCGA
>JAHIPG010000059.1 GCA_018894775.1 Nanobdellota archaeon | reverse complement strand
AACAGAAACAAACATGAAAACCAGATGCAGAAAACCAAAACACAAAGACATCTACTTATGTCTACTTGGCGTAAAACAAAACCTCAGAACATACTTAAGAGCAACAGCTCTTAAACTAAACACCTATTTCGCACCAACCCCATTAAAATATGCCGTGTGGCATGATTGAGGTTTTTTGATGGTGCTTTCGCTGGTTTGTTTTTTGTTTTTTTTAGTTGATGTTTTTTAGTTGTTGGTATGCCCAGAATTTTAGTTTGGCTTCGTGGTACATGTTTCGTTTTTTGTGGTTGTTTACGTGTTCTCCGAAGATTGTTTTTACTGCAGCAAAGATTCCTTCGCTGGCTGGCCAGCGGAGACCGTATTGTTTTTGTTGGGCCCATTCTTTGTAGCCTTTGCCTTTGTAGAGTCTGACTGCTTTTGGTCTTGCTCCTAATCCTTTGGTTGATGCGTTTTTTCTGATTTTGATTCCTTGTTCAATATTAAGTTTGTCACATAGGTCGAATGTGTTTTCGCAGTCATGGAGTCCATCAAATAGGGCTTTTTTGATCTTTTTCTTGTTTTTCCTGAGCATTCCTCTGCCTGCTGCTCTTTCATCCAAGTTTTCGTTCCCGATTCTAATGTCAACAATGTTACCTTCTATGTCTCCTGTGATAACAACACTTATCCATCCTCTTCTCACAGCCCATTTTTGTCTTATCCATTCTCCACGATTACTGACTTTCATCCCTGTACCATCCACTGCAACTATTAGATTATCTCCTTTTGATGAGAATTTAAAATCTAGCTGGTTGATCCTTCTTCTTATTTGTGAATAACAAATAACCGGAAAATTTCCTAATCTTTTTGACAAAGCACTAACAACCCCTTGAAGTGATCTGAAATCAAAATTTTTAGCTTTAAGAACAGCTAAAAATCGTATCAAAGAATCAGGATACATAAAAGGCTGACCAACCTTACCACAATTCATCTCTTTAATTTCATCAAGCCAAGTTTCTAAAAAACAAGGATCAATATAAAATTCTCCCCTCTTAACCAGCTTCACATTATAAACTTTCCAATCCCTTTTATCCTTCTTTCTCCTACCCCACCTCTTTTTTCTTACCACCTTTTACTGTTTTAAAGACAGTAAAACTTATAAATATATCTATACTACACTATATACACCATGAAAGCAGTAGCAATAATATACGACCTCAAAAACTTCAAAGGAAAAGAAAAAACATACCTAATCAGAAAAATCTACGGATACCAAGACACATCAAACCACAGCAGATACAAATACCAAAGAAAAGGAAAACTCACACCCTACATCAAAGAAAAATGGGGAAAAAACGTAATAATAATCAACAAAAAAAACCTCACAAAAACAAAAAAAATACTAAACACACACAAAATACCATTCCAAACAAGAGACATAGAACTCAAAACCTAAGAATCATGCCACACGGCATTTTATAAAAAAGAGAAAAAATTAATCAACAAACTCAATACCAAGCTCGTTTTCAATGTCCTTCTTATTCTTATCCGAAATCTTTCTTGAAGGACCAAAAATCTGAGGTGACTTCACACCTGTGACGATAAGCATAGTCCTTATTGTCTTACCAAGATCTTCAGATATGCTTGCTCCCCAGATGATATTCGCATCCTCATCAAGTCTTTCGGATACCGTCTCTACAACTTGCTTAGCTTCATCTAAGGTCATGTCATTTCCACCAGATACGTTGATCAAAGCACCGTTAGCTCCAGAGATATCAACATCCAACAATGGGTTACTGATTGCTTTCTCAACAGATTCTATACTTCTTTGCTCAGTATCAGATTCACCAATACCTATCATTGCTACTCCACCTTTACCCATCACAGCCCTTATGTCTGCAAAGTCCAGGTTTACAAGTCCAGCTTTTGTTACTAATTCTGCGATTCCTTTCACAGCGTTTGTAAGAATCTCATCAGCAACCTTGAAAGCTGTCTGCAATGGCAAGTCTGGTGCAAGCTCTAATAACTTGTCGTTAGGTATAACTATCAATGTGTCAACTAATTGTTCTAGCTTTTCTAAACCGATCACAGCATTCTCATATCTTCTGTTACCTTCCATCGTAAAAGGAAGTGTTACAATCGCAACTGTAAGACAGCCACATTTCTTTGCAATCTCTGCAATTACTGGTGCTGAACCTGTACCTGTTCCTCCACCAAGACCACAGGTAATGAAAACCATATCTGCACCTTGAATCTTTTGCTTAATCTCATGTTCTGATTCCCTAGCTGCCTCTTCCCCGATTTGAGGTATGGATCCTGCACCTAAACCATGGGTAATGTCCTTCCCTAACAGAACTTTAGCATCAGCATTACAATAAAGAAGATCTTGAGCATCTGTATTCAGAGCGATAGTTTCAGCCCCTATAACACCGACTTCTGTAAGTCTATTTATTGTGTTGTTTCCTCCCCCTCCAGCACCTATAACTTTAATCTTTGCCTTCTGCCTCGCAAGTATATCTTCTAATTCAGCATCTATATCATGTTTTGCCCTAGGCGCCCCCATTTTATCTGTAGAATAAGGCTGTTGTGTGACCTCTAGGTCTTGTTCATTTGTATCAAAAACTGGATCCATTTTATTCCTCCTTTTTTAGTCTTTTAACTATACTTTTTATGTGATTATTCAAAAGGATTGCAATTTTCTTTATATAGTTTATTATATTCAAAAAGTTATATCAGAATTACTCTTTCTTCTCTTCCTTTTTATCCTCTTTTTTCTCTTCTTTCTTCTTGTATTGTATTTTTTTAACTAGCGGAACTTGTTTTTTGATTTTTTCATTCAACTGCTCATGAAACATCTCATTAACATCACTATTGATGTGTAAAGTTCCTTCATGAAGTTCAAGCTCTGGATTATCCATACCAAGATGGAACCTAAAAATGCTCTCTACCTTCTCTTTATCATCAAAAACTTTCTTAAGAATCTTGATTTCGTAAACAACATGTTTTCCTGCACAAGGATGATTAAAATCAATAACAGTCCTTCCACCACTGACAGTCCTGATAATGGCCATCATATTATCGATGTTGACCTGTAATCCAGGCATAGGATGGATATTCTGCTTTGTGAACATATTAGTATTGACTATCTTTATCAGCTTTGCGTCCTTCTTACCAAAACCTTTTTCTGGAGATATTTCTATGGTATAATCTTTACCAACTTCTTTATTAACTAGTTCTTCATCAAGACCTTCAACAACGTCACCTTCACCAATACAGATAGTTATGGGCCTATACTTAGCGCCTGCCTGATGGAGCTTCTCTTTCTTAGCTGTCTCTTCATCAGTAAGATCAAAAATCTGGTTACTTTCTTTTATCCTTCCTATGAAGTCCAACTCTACAAAATCGCCTTTCTTAACTTTCATAGATTAATTCTGAATTTGGAGGATATATAAAGGTTTTGAAAAATTCGGTTTTTGTCCACCTTATACTACTTTGGAAGAAAGGGGAAAAATATTAAAAGGGCAAATAAACATACATTCTTACTACGCATGTGGGAGTGCCGGAGCGGTCAAACGGGCTAGATGATCAACATTAAAGATCAGGCCAAGCTCAAAAATTAGATTTGAGGCCGTCAGAGCCTATGATATTAAGACACCTAGTGGCTTAGTGCCTACGCAGGTTCGAACCCTGTCTCCCACATCATTCTCTTAAATCAAAACCTTTATATCCTACCAGAGTAGATTATTATTTCATCAAGGAGGTTTTTATAATGGTAGAAATAAGAGATTTAATACTGGATTTCTATGAAAAGAAAGCACCAAATAAAACAATGTTTATGTTTGGTGATGTCTATAAAGGTGTAAAAAAACTATGTGTAAAAGAAAAAATTGATCCACCTTATAAGCTGAGGGCTGTCAAGAAAGTTGTTGACAAGATGGTTATTGATGCAGAATTGGACTACTGGTCAAGCGGGAGCACGACTTACATAAAATTAGCTAAGCCATTAGAAGAAATAAGACCAAGTACCAATCTAGAAGACAAATTAGACTAGTTTTTATTCTAAGCTAATTTTTTTATTTTATTTATTCTTATAAGAATCGCACCCTTGCAGGTCTCACCATCATTCTCAGGAATAGCCTTTACCTTATCATACCATTCTCCGTCTGAGAAGTATTCAGCAGTACCTTTCAATTCATATCCTTTGCAGTCTTCTTTCCAATTCCGGCTCCACACTGCCAAAGAAACATTGTTATTCTTTTGAATATTCTTTACAGTCTCTGCCATGTAATTGTCTGTTATAAGGATCTGGTCCTCAGATACAACTTTGACATAACCGACAGCGATACAGTGAGGTTTATTCTCATGATCAATTGTTGCAAGACCTAAAGCGTTGCCTTCGACTAATTTTTTAATTTCTTTGTTTATTTCAACCATAGATATATTTAGGATACAATTTTTTAAAAAACTTTCTTAAAAAGTTATTCTTAAACTATAATATATAATAGGTGTTGTGAGAGTCTTTGAGTTATTTCTTATAGTGATTTAATAGAAATAATATGCCTACTAACAATACAGGTCCTGTTATGAACAGTAATGATTCCGGATTCTCGAGAGTATTGAAGAAGAATACAGAGAACACTGCTAAGCCTATGAATATTATCCCTCCTATCTTCTCTTTCTTCCAGGCTAAGATTGTCACAGCTGTTAAAATGAATGAGGGTATCAGATGCATGAATAACGCGACTAGAACTTCTGGGAAAGGATATTCAAACACATCTAATGCAAACATGCTTATGAAAAGAATGAAAATTATGCATAATACTCTTGGTGACCAATACAATAACCTGTTTCTCTTTTTCTTCATATTAATATTTTAGCCCTATTCCTTAATAAAACTTCCTCAATATTTTAATCACTAGTCAGTGGTAATGAAACGAAAGGTTTAAATACTAGCTCAAAACAACAAAAACACTAACTATTATGCTATAAAATGGGAGGGCAAAGTTAAAATGGTAAGTAAAACAAAATTAGCACTTACTGGGCTAGCAGCATTTGTAGCAAGCGCAGTAGCTGGAGTAGGATATTTACAATACATAGCACAGCCAGATACATATGCTGAATATAAAATTGATGAACATCAAAAAGATGTAGTCCCAATCGAGAATAAAATAATCTATGAAACAGAAGCTGGACACCAAAAAGTTCTGCTTGGACTTGGTGGACTTTGGGAAAGAGTAACAGGTCCAGGATACAACTTCAGAATACCTTTAGTAGAAGTTGCTCACGATGTAGACGTAGCAAGAGTATTCAAGGTAGAAAGAGGATTCAGAACTGCTAAAGCAGGAATCGAAACAACATATGAAGATGATTCTAAATTTGAAGACGAAGCACTTATGGTTACAGGTGACGAAGGAGAACTAAAAGTAAAATATGTTATCCAATATATGAAGAAAGACGCAAGTGATTTCTTATTCAACTTAGAAAATCCTCACGAAACAGTTGCTCAAGTAGGAGAATCAGCAATAAGAGAAGTTATCGCAACAAGAGGATACGACGCTGTTCTAACAACAGAGAAAGATGTTATCAAAGAAGAAGCAAAAGATATTGCACAAAAAGTCCTTGATGGATATGGTGCAGGAGTAAAACTAATAGGTATAAGGCTTCAACAGATCGTCCCTCCTACATTAAATGTTCAAAAATCATTCGACGGATTAAACGATGCTGAACAGAAAAAAGTACAACTTGAGCAGGAAGGAATGAAAGAATATGAAAAAGAAATCCAGGAAGCTCTAGGTACAAAACAACGGATGATCCAAGATGCAAGAGGTACAGCTAGTGAAAAAGTAAACAGGGCAGAAGGACGAGTATCAAGGTTCAACAATGCTTATGAAGAGTTTAAGCTAGCACCAGATGCAAATAGATACAGGCTTCACCAGGAAGCGATGAGAGAACTCCTGAAGAAATCAAACGTAAAGATTGTCGATGATAATCTTTTAGACGGCAACACACTAAACCATATCTTCTTAGATAAGGAGGTGCCAAAATGAGTCTCTGGAGTAAAATAAAAACAATAGGTAAAGTCGGTTTAGCGGTAGGATTTGTAGGTGGATATGCAGGAACAACATTACCGTTCTCATATTATGAAGTTCACAAGACAAAATTCGCAGCAGAGAAGCTGGGAGGAGCTATTGTAGATGTAGAGAAAGAAGCAGGACCACACCTAACAAAATTCTGGTACATACCAGGTGCAGGAATTCTTACAACTGTAGAGAGTCTGGATAACAGGTTAAAAGAATACAAAGACACAGCAGAAAGCGTCACAACAAGAGAATACAAGAACATCGCAATGGACAGATTCTGTAAATGGAGAATCTCAGACCCAGTAAAATACCTTAATTCTGTAAGAAGCGAACAGAAAGCTCAAACACTACTTGATGACATCGTATTCGATAAAGTATGGGAAGCAGTATCATCATACACTTTTGAAGAAAACCTGAAAACAAAAAGATCAGAAATTCGACAAAAAATGATTGATGAAGCTAACCAAGACATGTACGAGTTTGGAATAGAGATTGAAGACCTAAGGATAAAGAAAGCAAACATCCCTGAAAAAAGCAGACCAAAAATCCATGATAGGATGAAATCAGAAATAGACAAGAGAAGAGCAAAGATTGAAGCAGCAGGGGAAAACAAGAAAAGGCAGTGGCTAGGTAAGAGAGACGAAGAAGTAAAAACAACTCTTGCAGAAGCTACAAACGAAGTACAGCAAATCCTAGGTAAAGCAGACCAGCAGGTAGCAGAACTCTACAAAGGTGCTTACGGTAATGAAGACAAAGATAAGCAAAATTTCTACATGTTCTGGGAATCCATGCAAACAATGGAAGCTTTGACAGACTCAAACCCAACACTTATCCTGTCAACAGACAATCCACTACTTAAAAATATCTTGAACGGTGGAGAATTTGATAAAAAACACCTAGACTTTGAAGTAGAACCAGTTAAGAAACAATAAAGTTTCTTCTTTTTTATTTTTTAAAATGATTTTAGCACATGGCACAACGGAAAAGAACGCAGATATAATCGAATCAAAAGAGTACTTTGATAATCACACATATTTTCTAAAATTAGAACCAGATTTTAAACATGGAATATTCGGAACAACAGGATTTGCAATAAGGGATCATCCAAAGACAAGCGAATATGTAGACCTTTACTGCAGACAGGATTTAATCATAAAGCCCTTCAAGAAAGCATTAGAGAAAACTGCACAGAGATACATTGACTCTAAAGGGAATGATGATACACCTGGATTGATATATATCGTTGATATAGACGAATCTAAGCTGGATTACCACAAAGGTTTCTTCAGAAATCTGATGCTGCCTACAGAACTATTCTCAACAGAAAATATACCTACATCAAAAATAAAAGAGATTGTAACTTTGGAAGAGAATGTCAAACATTTCCACTATAAATATGGTTATGATACCACACCTTTAGAACAATTTCAGTTAGACTCTTTGACTAGAAGAATAACCAACACAACATTTAACAGGTTCTCAAGACTTATTCTTGGAAGAAAATAGCCGTAAGACCTGCTATAAAAATTTCTCAAGAAATCAGAAGTATTCAGAATAAATTCCCATCAACTCTTTTAATTTTTTGTCAGCCTCGTCAAACCTATCCTTATGATCATCGTAATCAAGATTTCTGGTATATATTTCATGACGCTTATCTTCAGGTTTCCATTTGCCATATTCTCTCTCAATAACATCAACAGTACCATCACCTTCATGATCAACATACTTGTCATATCTCCAGAATCTTAAGCCTAAACCAGGATAGATATCAACTTCTAGAGGATCAGAAGATTCTCCTCTATACTGTTTAAGCTCTTCATAACCACTAAGACCTTGAGAATGACGAAATGTCTTAACATTCGGATCAGTAATCTTCTTGTTGTTGAAAGACCCGTTACAACCTCTCAGGCACAAGAGAGTCGTACCTAGTAAAACAGCACAAAATCCAAACTTATAACTTAGACTTGGCATCTTTACCCTCAATAAATGGGGATTGATAGGTGATTTATAAACCTTTGGAAAAAGAAGAAGAAATTATTTTTTGTATTTTTCCATCAGGTCCTGAAGTGTTTTATCAGCCTTATCAAATTTCTCTTTGTTCTGCTCGTAATCGTGTTCCCTTATCAAGAGTTCAGAAAGTTTGTTCATCTTCCATTCAGCACCATTCTCCCTGATCCTATCAACAATGCCATCCCATTAATATCCTGATAAAGTTTTGAATCAAACAACCTGTGGCCTAATCCAGGGTAATCCTTGACATCCTGAGATCCATCAGAATACATTGTATACTCTACGTGTCCTGTAAGGCCTGTAGCATAAGATATAGTTTCTCTTCCTTCTTTAACAGTATGTTTATTATTAAATGCCATGTTACATCCTCTTAAGCCTAAAAAAGAAATCGCAAAACAGCCCGAAAACTCGCAATAAAAGCTTACTACGACCTAAAAAACACATTAGAAGAACAAGAACCTAAAGAAAAACAACTACCCCTAATACCCAAAAAAGAACAATACCAACCAATAGAACCAAAAACAAACAAACCTAAGACTACACAATCCGTATAAATATATCGACCCAAATGGGAAAAAGGTCACCGAAAACTATATAAACTTCACAATATTTACTTCTTATGATTAATTTAATGGAGGTATGAAATATGGTTAAGGTTGAAAAATCAAGTGAAAAACTATCTAAACATGATGAATGCTACATCAAAGCTTGTGATGTATTAGAAGATTTAGTTAAAAAAGAAAAAGACGATTCTTTGAAGTTCTATAGGGCAATGGGTTCGGTCTATAATGATTATCCTACCTGTGTGAAAACAGTAATAGAAATTAATGTAAAGAAGAAATTTCTTAAAAACCCTGTGGTGAAGCTAGATATTTATAACAAAGACTACTTTGATTTAGCTTATGTTGTTGCAAAAAAAATTGAAAAAGAACAGGGGTTTAAAGTAAATTTAGAAAAAAGTTACGAATAAACAAGTAGCTCAAATTAATTTTTCTTTCTATTTTTATTTCTTATGCATATGTTTTGAATAATCTGTATAAATATACGGATCCAGATTCCAGATTAAGAATTAAAAACTTTTGAAAAAATTTATAAATCCTCCACTCATAACATCTTTAATGGCCTCTTCACTAAAAAAATACTCAAAATCCCTTTTAGAAAGAATACTCATTAATATAAATCCTTTTTACAGAAAAGAATATATCATGGTGGGTTATAGTAAACCAATAACCGAAGACGAAGCTGAATCACTAATTAAAAGCTTAGACCTTAAGAATGAATTAAAGCTTGAAAGAGAAGAAATCTACGGAACAGTAATCTTCAATTTAATCCATGTTCCGAAGGGTAAAGAAAAGCATTATGTACATTACTTTAATTCTTTAAAAGATAAAACCTTAATTGATTATGCTGAGTTAGACACCTTTTCTACCTTAATTGAGTAATTTCAAAATAAGAATAGGGAGAGCTTGAACAGTTATATTCTTTTTCTTTTATCATTTTTCATTTCTCCTAATAACTTCTCTCTGAACGTGTGAAAAGTTCTGCGATAATAAATCTAAAAAGAAGTTTTATCTCAGCTGATGTATGAAACAGTTAAGTTTAAGAATACGAAACTGGATAATAAAATACATGATAAAAAAAATACTTTACAGAGACGGGAAATATTATTACTGGGCTCAGGGAGATTTACATACTAACTTTGGTGTAGTCAAGGAAACAGAGATAAAGAAAGCAAAAGGTAATGTTAATTCCCATACAGGAAAAGATTTTCTAATCTTTGGTGCAACATTCGCAGACCAGTTCAAGAAGATAAAAAGGGGACCAGCGATAATGCTGAAGAAGGACATTGGCATCGTGCTTACGAATACAGGGATAGGCAAAGATAGTGTTGTTTTGGATGCAGGAACAGGCTGTGGGGTAATGGCAGCATCATTAGCAAGATTCGTAAAGAAAGTTGTTACATACGAAAGGAATAAAGAGTTCTATGAATTATCTAAGAAAAACTTTGAATTTTTAGAAATTGAAAATGTTCAACAAAAGAATAAAGATGTCTATGAAGGAATAACTGAAAAGGATCTTGATATGGTATTCTTAGATCTGCCGGAACCCTGGCAGGCTTTGAAACATGTACATAAATCATTAAAATCAGGCCATTTTGTTGTATGTTATATTCCAACAATCGTACAGGTGATGGATCTCATAAAAAGTAGTAAGGGGTTCAAGCATGAGAGAACAGTAGAAATATTGGAAAGGGATTGGCATGTTGACGGTAAGAAAGTAAGGCCTAAAAATCAGATGCTTGGACATACAGGATTTCTCGTATTTTTAAGACGGATTTAGTTACTACTCTAAAGTTGTTAAAAACGTAACATTTATATACTATTGCTGAGTCCTAATGCTAGAAAAACAATGAAATTACCTAAATCATTTTCGGGCGATAAAGATAGGGATAAGCACTTGGAAAAGATATTAGACCCTTCTGAAGCAAAAGTAGAAAACCGTCTAGTTTACATAGAGATGGTTGATTCTGAACTATACAAAACCATCAATGAGGCATATAAAGAGTTCAAGGCTGCAACAGGAAGCCCAAAAGCAATTTTATCACACTACCCTGGAGAACCAGGAGCATACTTATTCATGAAAGAAAGCGAAAGAGAAGTATTCACAGGTATTCTTGACAAGAGAAACATAGAATACTCTGTTCACGAACCACCTGAAGGAATACTAAAAGAGCTTTCACTAACTGACTGGAAGTACATCCAGATGGATGAAGAACTTTTCAGTAAAAAAGAGTTTCCAGAACCAGAATACGAAGAGTATCCAGAAGACGGAGAAAATCAAGAGAATGATCCTGAAGATGGATGCGGTCATGGTTGTGGAACATGTGAAGAAGACAGTTCGGAAGTACCGGACTACCCAGATGATGCTCAAAAACCCAAATCTTAAAAAGGTTTGAATATCGGTTTACGGACCATACAATCAAAATTGAAGCGCAAAGGGGGCTTAAAATGAACAAAGAACTTAGAAAACAATATGAAATTCCAAAAGAAAAATTAAAGAGGCAATACTTCCAGAAAGAAACAGATAGTTTCGAATTCCAAGCAACAGATGAAATATCAGTTGACTCCGGACTTGAAACAATAATAGGTCAAGACAAAGCTATAGGATCAATAAACCACGGCCTAAAGATGCATGACAAATATAATAATATCTTTGTGACAGGCTCAACAGAAACAGATAGAGACAGTATTCTAAGACAGATAATCACAAAATACATTGAAGAACTGCCAGAAGCAGAATACAAAGCAAAGCTGGCAGCAAGAAAAGACCTTGTAGCAGTACATAATCCTGAAGAACCAAACAAACCAACGGTCCTTGAACTACCATTT
>JAHIPG010000058.1 GCA_018894775.1 Nanobdellota archaeon | reverse complement strand
CAACATAAATTGATATTTTAACATTGCAAGATTCCTGAAATTTTTCAGCAGCACCGTTTGCATAATCATTTGGTTCAATATCAAACATCATTTGATATTCATCATTCATGTAAAACCATACCGACTTTTCTTTGTTACCAATGTTGTATGCGAGAACAGAAATGTAACAATAATATTTGGGCTTTTCCTCAGTTTCCCCCTGTCCTTCTGGTGTAGTTTCTTTCCCAGTTCGTTTTTCCTCTTCTTCCATGCATCCACTACTGAAAACAACCAGTAGCATTAATGCACAGATTCCGATTGCTAAGATTTTCTTCTTCATTATTTTTTACCTCACCATTCCTTTTTCTTTCTACCTTTTAACAATATGGCATAGATACCTATGATCGCCAGCAGATAGGTTGCTTCAAATGACGGTACAGGTTCTCGATATGGTTGATACTCTTTTTTCTCTAAGAGTGTGAAAGCACCAGTAGTGTGATCATCTTCCATAATTGCCGTTCCTGCATCGTAGAGCACAACATAAAAGTGGTATTGTCCTAATGGAACGGTTGAAGGAATACTGATGAATACCCAACAATCTCTTAATATTGTTTTCGCAGGAACAGTAACATCATCTTCACCAAGCACTATTCTGTATCCTTCTTCATTTGTAACTATTCCACCTCCTGGATACTTCAAATATACTGTGATGGTATAACTTTCATCATAATAACCATAATTGGCAACATCTACCTCAAGAATCTTAGAGGACTCTTGATGCACTTCTGTAGGATACGTTACTCCTTCTATTTCGGAATATGCACTCACATTTGCTGGTAATAAAGCCAGAAATCCTACACACACCATTATCCCGATTATACCAATAGATATTATCCTCTTCATACCAGTTCACCTTCTTAACAATATGGCTTATAATGTATTTAATTCTTTATTAATCTTACCTTGAAACCCTGATTCATTTGTATCCATATAAAAGGAAATACCCCGATTAACATTGTATGGCTAAAAAACATTTTGCACAGGCTAAGGTTACCATCAAGAACCAGATTACTATTCCGAGAAGGATACAGAAAAAACTTGGGAATCTACAGGTAGGGGACTACATATTATTCTACGAGGAAGGCGACAGAGTTTACATCAAGAAAGGAACTATCAAACCCGAATGATGTTTGGATGGCTTGATTACTGGTATCGCAAAAAAACACATTTTAGATACCAGGCTAAATGTTCATTGTCTCAAAACACGTTTTACTCAAAACAGCATGGAAAAAGGCGTAGCGCTGGCATTGGCATGGAAACCACCCCGAGAAACCAGGCGCAGAAGAATCTTCATCCCCCTTTCCATATTTCAACCTATTCGTTTATCAGCCCTGTTCCTACCTAAAGCGCTGGTAAAGATGGAAATATAGAACATAACCTGCCCCCTGTTATGCACGATAATCCACCCTTTTTGAATAGGAAACCTCCACTTATCCATTTAAAGGTTTAGGCGTCAGGTAATCCATAACCAGCATCTTTTTCATTTTTGAATTTACGTTTAATGGATTTATATTTCCTAAGCAATTGCGACCAACTCCTTGCATCGTTAATCTCGTACCGAATAGCATTCTTGTTCACGGATGGCAGCATTGTCCATACACCATAATCCCGAAGAATGCGCACCGCCATGAAAACCAATTCTCTGCAGGTTTCCTCGTCTTCCTCTAACCATTGTGATAAGACATCTAAGAACAAAATTCCATGTTTCTTACCGCCTGAAAAAATATCATCAATGATTTGAAACGCCTTCTTAAGCCTCCCTTTTTCCTTTTCCAATGTCAAATACCCATTTAGAGCCTCCCGCATCAGACTTGAGCAACTTCTATGTTCCCATTTCGCCTTGAGCCTTAGCGCCCTATGAACCTTTCTTGGCATACGGAAACCCAACCTGAACATCCCTTCAGCCACTTCAGCCATGTTTAATCACCCAATCGCCAGACCAATATTTTTCCCATTGACTTTTTTGACATACAAGGGTTTAACAAGCCTTTTCCCTTCTGGCGTGTCAACCTCAGCCAGTTGTTGCCCGTCTTTTTCCACCAACACTGCCGGGAATTTTCTTACTTCCCCGTTCAGCAAATCACCCGTCCATAGGGCAATAACTGCCCTCTCTCCTGTTTCCTTTTCTTTTTTGTTTACCATTTCTAACACCTCCTTACCCTTAATGTGTCAGGGATGTCAGGGATGGTTAGGCATTTTCCTATTTTACAATTATTTTTCATTATGTAGATTAAAATAGGAATTATCCTTGCCATCCTCACCATCCTTGCCATTTAGGCTAATCCCTTTCCATACTGCTATCCTTATACCACCTATCTTCGTTCTTTCACTGCTTACTGAAATGTGTTTAGGAAGTTCCCTACCAACAACATTTTTCGCTTTTACAGGAAGAGCATTCTTTTTACAATACTCCACAAACGCTGAATAAAGAACATCCTTTGTGATGCTCCCCATAGGTGCAATTTCCACCTCATCCTTGATGAAACAAACAAGAGGATTAGAGAGGCGCTCATAATTATTTCTAATCTGTTCGGTGCTTTTATGATATGAAAATCTTCCTGTCTCCAGCAACCTTTTAAGTCCCTCTACAGCCCAATTGAATAGTCCTGAAAGTTCCTCTGGTGTTGTCAGTTTTTCCAATATTTTAGCATCCGCTTTTTCACCCTCAAAAATGTTAGGGAAATTTATAATAACCCAGCGCCTATAAAAAGCGTCAGAATCGTCTTGTGTTTCAGGCAACTGGTTCGCAGAGAATATTAGTTTGGCATGGTTTACAAAGGTAAAGGTATTCCTAAATTTTTGTTCTGCTGAAATAAGGTCTCCGCCGACCAGCATTTTAAATCGTCCAGTCTGATACAATGATTTATTTGTAATGTCTGGGTGGATGTTAGCCATTTTGTTGTAGAGGCATGAGGTCGCAAATCTGTTCATATCAAAATCCTGTAGGGCTACGCTGGAAACGTTCTTTTGACCAAGGAACCTTGTTAGCAGCGCCATTAGTGTGCTTTTACCATTTGCACCCGAACCAATGAACATAAACGCCTTCTGAATTGGGTATCCTTTCAATAGGGAATATCCAAACAGTTCCTGAACAACAGGAATATCATCCTTTGGTAATATTTCTGAATGAAACTGTTTTATCATAGGGCAGTCGGCATTTGGGTTGTATTCAATGGGTATTTGTATGGTGCTAATAATTTCTGGCGTGAATGGTTTAAGGCTCATTGACATCAGGTCAAACACACCATTTTTAAGAAGGACTAAATCCTTGTTTGCATTTATTTCCTCACGGTCTATGTATGTAGCCGTTCTCACAAAAAAGATTACATCCTTAGCCCTGCGCTCATTACTGCCATCCTGTAGCATGGAACTTACCTCTTCCTTTATGAGGGTTTCCCCGTTAGGATGATAAACCCCGTCATTGTAATAGAAAACTTCCCCTGTATCTCGAAGAGTTCTAAATCTGTATCGTTGCATGATTGCATCCGCAAGGCGTCTGGGAATAAACCGCCCATTAGAATAATAATCTGCAGGTGCATCCTCACTACTCATCATTGGCATCACCCGCCCATGGTTCAATCTTTCGTATCCACTTTTTGGACAATCGCATTATTCCATTTTGTCTTTTCAGGGCGATAAAATCAGCATCTTCAAAAACTATTTCACCCTTAACTGCTCGTATTTTTTCTCCATCTACGAAGACGACCTTTACCTTTACCATTTCCTAAACCTCCTAACTTTTCTTAATGGACTGCGTCATGTCCATTCGTCGTCTTTCGTCTAAAAAACTCTTCTATCTTCTACAAACCGATGTCGGTTTGCTCAATTATGTCATGGTACTCAATGCTTATAAGTTTATCGTCTACAAAGCAGTCCTTAAGCAGTCCTAAAAACAATAGATAAGGTAGCGAAACGCTCAAAATAACACAGGGACACGTTTTATCAAATGCATGGATAATCAACTCCAAAAACTTATTCTTCACTTAGAAAAGCCTTTATTTGATACGAGGAACATATCATCTTTATGTCTTCAATTTTAATAGATTCAACAGAGCCTTCTATCCTCATACAAATGCTCAAATCACTATGCTCTAAACATAACATTCAAGTTGAAAGAATAGAACTCAGAAAACACCCAGATGCAAAACCAGAAACTCTTAAAGCAAATCCTTACATGGGCGCAGGCGTAGATTATCTCATCTGCGACACTCATGGGAAAGCATTACTTGGGATAGAGCGCAAGACTTACAGGGATGCCGTTCTATCTATGCTGCAAAAGGAAAAAGGGGAGAGTCGTAGGTTCTTTCGACAGCTTGACAATCTGAAGCAGTTCCCAGAAAGGGTTTTGCTTCTGGAAGGCACACTACCAATCAGATATATCCGTTTTGAAAGCCACGTTTATGGTTTGGAATTCTATTGTTATCGAAATCAGATTGGTGTGGTTCATACTTCTGGGATAATGGGTTCTGCAAGGGCGATACTGGTTCTGGCTCGAAAGGTTCTTGGTCTATCTTAGGCTTAGACATTTGCAATGGAGCATACCTGCTGTAAATCTCAGATAACCCATCTTCCACAACATGCGCATATACCAGTGTGCTTTGTATGTTCCTATGTCTCATAAGCCGTTGCACATACGGAAGCGGGCAGCCGTTCTTCATCAGCAGGGTTGCAAACGAATGCCTTAGCATTGTGGGGTAAACCCTTTTCTCTATCCCTGCTCTTTTACCAATGCTTTTAACTATTTGCCTGATTCCTCTGCAGTTCATGTTATTGTATGGTTCATTATACTGGTCGAGCAGCAGTTCATCATAACCGTTGTTTCCTGGTCTCTCATACTGCAGATAGGCTTTAATCACACCTATCACATCATTGCTCACTGGTATTTCCCATCTGCTATCTGTTTTCACTGTTGGAACAGAGATTGTGCCTGTGTCAAGGTTCACATCACTAATTTTTAATCTTGCTACCTCATTTGGTCTCAGTCCACAAGCGCCACTCAGCATTATTACAAGTTTCTCCTTTATGCTACGGCAGGCAAACAGCATTTGTTTCAGTTCTGTTTCAGACAGAAATGTTGGCAGTTTCTGTTTCTCCCTTCTCGGATACTTTACTTTTATGTCTTTACCTATGAATCTGCCATAATGCCTCATCGATTTTACTACTTGCAACGCATACCCGTTCTTTTTACCAGCCATCAGCATATCATCCCTATATCCTTCACACTGCTGCTTAGTTGGTATCATTGTGTTTAGTTTCCTCAGCATTCTCACAATATGCCTCGCATACATGATGGCTATCCTTTTACTTATTCCTCTCTCGCTCACCAGCCATCTCACAAAACGCTCTTTCTCACTCT
>JAHIPG010000057.1 GCA_018894775.1 Nanobdellota archaeon | reverse complement strand
TAACTTTTTTGTTATTTCATCCCAGGCAATCTTCTTATTTCTTGCCTCTTTTATTGTATCTATTACTTCTTGGATGTAAGGATAATTATTATAGATTAGATCGCCTTTCTGCTTGTCTTCATCAGCAGACTTTTTCAGTTTTTCAACATGTCTTTTCTGTTTTTCAATAAGCTTTTTAGATTTCTTCACTCTTTTCTGAAATGTTTTATCTTCACTCACACATTCTTTATAATATTGGTCTAATCCTTCGCTTAGAGTTTTGTAGAACTCTTTTTTTCCTTCATGTGCTTTAAGTTCAAATGAGAATATATCTCCATCAACTTTGTTTGGCTTTAGCTTTTCTGTGAGTATTCTTTTTGTTGCAGATATCAGTTTCTTGGCATCTTCTTTTGTAACTTTTTTCTTATTCTTATCTACATTAGCTCTTAGACAGACTTCTTCTGCATAATCTCCCCCTAATCCAAAGTTAATTGCTAGAGTCTTTACCAGATTTTCTTTTTCTATTTTTTCGAAATGTTCTTCTTGCATGTATAAAGGATCGTATTTCAGACTTGGTGGATAGACATATGTCACTCCCCTTTTTACTGTCCTGTCCTTCCATTCCTGAGTATGTAAGGGCATCATTATTTTCATGTTTGATTCGCATAGGATTACATTGCCTTTGCTGAATAGTTCGATTATCAGAACGTATTCTTCCAGTTTTTGTAATCTTATCTCGATTATTCTTTCAAATCCTCTTTGTACGATTTTTGTTATTCTTGCCTGATTGAGAAATTTTCTCATATACATGCAGAATGATGGAGGCTTTGACTCTTCAAACTTATAATTGGTTATGTGTGCTGCCTCCGGATTTATTTTAAGTAGAATTTTTCCTTTTTTGTGTAGTGATACGATCAGCTCATCTCCTTGCTGAAATATCTTATCTACTTTCGCTCCAATTAAATCCTGGAGTTCTTTCACCATGAAGTGAACATCTAATGCTTTCATTGTTAGAGATAAATCTTTCGAAGTTTATAAAGTTTAAGAAAAGTGGGAATACAGGGATTCAACGCCTTATCAGGTGGAGTTTGTCGTAGGTAGTTAATAGTCTTTAGTGCCATGTTAGGAACTTTTGAACTTGAATTCATAGATTTCATTCTCAATTATTAATAATATTCAAAGAAAAAACAAAAAAATCTAATCATAGTTTATTATTATTGTTTTAGTTCTTACCATATTCTCACCTTTATCAATGATTTCAGCAAAATACTGATGTTTTCCTGTCTTTTCTAAATCTAATTCTATTTCTTCCCAAAAAGAAGTATTCTCATGATCTACCGGCTGAAATCCTGATGGCTTATTGAATTCTTTCAAAAGATTTCCATCTTCAAACACTTTAATATTGGTTATACCCTTATTATCACCGTAATCATAAACATCTATCATCAATCTAGGGTTTACCCATTCATTATTTATATATTGATTTACCCATATCTTACTGTATTCAGGAGGAACATCTAATATATCTCCAGTAAATTCTAAGGTTTTCGATTCACTCTTTCTTATTATACGTTCTTTCCCATTTGTTAAAAGAAATTCTACAAAATAAGAATGTTTTCCAGGTACTTCATGTTTGATTACTAAGTTAAAATCAAAATGTGTTTTATCATAATCAGAATAACTATCTGGGTATTCTAATTTTATTAAATTACCATCTTCATAAATCCCTCCACAAATAACTTTCCAATCATCTCTAAATTTTGAAATATTAATGTTCGTGGAGATTAATAATTCTTGACCTGTTTTTTCTTTAGGATTAGCAAAAAAGTGTATAGGAGTATTTTCTATCTTATCAATTCTATATTCTATTCCTGAATATTCAGATGATGTTTTAACTATTTTATCATGAGCATAAGCAGGTGATAAGAAAAGTGCTGTTGCCAAAGCAAGACTTCCAAGCCCAGTTAATTTTTTCTTTAGTTTCATTTTTTGAATAACCTCCAAATAGAACCTCTTCTTAATGGTAGGGATAAAATCTGCATTTATAAAATTATCTATCAACTACTCTTCAGAATTATAAAAAGTGGGAACGCGGGGATTTGAACCCCGGACACCTACGTCTTCAGCGTAGTGCTCTCCCGGGCTGAGCTACGATTGGTCTCAAAGTCTGCTAAGGCTCCAAGTTTCCCAGAATCTCAGCCCTAAGAATTGATTAGAAGATTTGCTTTAAAAAGTTTTTCATTGTGGCAGGGTTGGTGCGAAATTAATTAATATTTGTTGTTCTTGTTAGTTTTTAATGAAAGGTTCTTGTTAGGGGGCAAGGATCATAAGAGGTGAATCCCATGT
>JAHIPG010000056.1 GCA_018894775.1 Nanobdellota archaeon | reverse complement strand
TGGGCTGGCTCACATTCATATAAGAATGATACTAAATCATCTATCCCACTTCGGCATATTTAAATATAAATGGTTGCTCCAGTTATACAAGAAATGGATTTAGAATTATCGATCAACACTGATTATTTAGAAGATATTGGGGATCCAAAACCCTCTCTTAAGAAAATATCTGAAGCTGGATTCACATATGTCCATTGGTGCCATGAATGGGATACAGATTTTATTTATTCTGAATCTGAAATAAATAGAATAATTACATTGTTAGAAAAATATAATCTTAAAGTGTTAGATTTACACGCTTCAGAAGGGAAAAAAAACAATTGGGTTTCTAAAAATGAATCTTTAAGAATTGCAGGTATTAAACTTGTTAAGAATAGAATTTATATGGCAAATAAATTGTCATGTGATGTAATAGTTCTGCATTTTAAGCGTGAGCCAAGTAATGAATCTGAAAAACAAAAATATTGGGATATATTGCATAAATCATTAAATGAGCTAAAACCATATGCCCAGAAACATAATGTCAAAATTGCTTTAGAAAATTATGGGCATGAAGATTGTCATGAGATAAAAAAACTTTTTTCTGAATATGATTCAAATTTTCTTGGATTATGCTATGATTCAGGGCATGGAAATATGAGGGATGGATTAAAAACTCTTGAAAAATTAAAAGATCGTTTAGTTTGCATTCATCTTCATGACAACGATGGGAAAACTGATCAACACAAGCTCCTTTTTTCAGGAACAATTGATTGGAATAAACTAGCAAAGATTTTAGTAAAATCATCATATAAAAAATGTATTAGTTTGGAAGTAAGTATGGAAAATGCGAATATACTTGATGAAACAATTTTCCTCTCAAAAGCATACGCAACTGGACTCAAATTTTTCAAGTTAGTAGAAAATTATTCAAGTAATATTTAAACTAATCCTGGCTCACATTCATATAAGAATGCTACTAAATCATCTATTCCACTTCGTTTAAAAGTAATTTTGGGCTTAGTAACACTTCAGGAAATTTTTTGCAAAGGTTTAAATATAAGTTCAGTTTTACATTTGTTTATGAAAACTACAACAAGATCCATTGGACCGATTTTGTTTTAGTTGACACTATTTTCTCTTACAGACATAGTTCATTATTAATAAGTTATGAGGTTTGACTATGGCAATAATAAAAATAAAAAATCTTAGGAAAGTGTATAAAACCCACAAACGGGAAGCAGGCTTGTTTAACGCAGTTAAGAGTCTTTTCGTAAGGCATTATGAGACCAAACATGCGTTGAAAGGAATAAGCTTTGAGGTACAGAAAGGGGAGATAGTTGGCTTTATAGGGCCTAATGGTGCCGGTAAATCAACAACAATCAAGGTAATCTCAGGTGTATTGTTTCCTACAGAGGGGGAAGTCAATGTTTTGGGCTTCACGCCTTGGAAGGATAGGGTAAAATATGTAGAAAATATTGGTGTTGTGTTTGGTCAGAAGCCTCAGTTAGTCTGGGACCTGCCCCCAATTGACAGTTATCACCTGAATAAAGATATTTATGGCATTCCTGAGAAGGTGTTCAATAAGAGGCTTAATTATATGATTAAGCTGTTGGACATTGGTGATTTCATAAAGACTCCTGCAAGGGACCTTTCATTAGGAGAGCGTATGAAATGTAAGCTTGTTGCGGCTATGCTTCACAATCCTAAGCTTGTGTTCTTAGATGAACCTACAATCGGTCTAGATGTTATTGCAAAAGATAAGTTAAGAGATTTCATCAAAGATACAAATAAGAGATATGGTACGACGTTTATCATTACGACTCATGACATGCAGGATATCGAGAGATTATGTAAGAGAATTATCATAATCAACCATGGTGAGATAGTCTATGATGGTAATTTGAAGCATATCAAGTCGAAAGCATTGTCAAGCAAGGTCCTTGATGTGAAACTTTTGGAATCTAAGGACCACTTTAAGCTGAAGGGTTGTAGGGTTTTGAAGGTAGGTAAATATGGTATGAAGATCAAGGTAGATACTAATGTCACATCAATTAAGAAAGTGATGGATTATCTTGTTGATAACTATGACTTCGCAGACTTGACGATATCAGACCCGCCTATTGAGGAGATCATCAAGAAGATCTATGAAAAATGAGAAAATATGTGGGAATAATAAAATCGGGATTTAAGGTAGCTATAGCGTATCGCTTTGAGTTTTTTGTTACTTTGATAACAGCACCGATTTCCCTTATTGTTTTTTATTTCCTCTGGAAGTCTATATTTGAGTACACTGGTGTGGGAATACTGCAAGGTTTTACTTTTACAGAGATGGTATCATATTATCTGCTTAACCTAGTGGTTGGTTTTTTTACCTGGAGCAGGATTGAACGTTGGATGGAGGAAGATATCCGTTATGGGCATATGATTAAGGACTTGCTTAAGCCGGTAAACTACTTTTTCCAGGCGTTTTATTTTGAGTTAGGCTTGAGCGCTTTAGGTATAGTTGTGCAGGCAATTCCATTTTTCATAATAGGGTTAGTATTTTTCGACCTGGTTATGGCTTCCTGGATAAATATAGCGTTTTTTGTAGTTAGTCTGCTGTTGGCTCATATCCTTTATTTCCTGATCAGTTATATAATCGGATTGACGGCTTTTTGGTTCCAGAGGATTGAAGGATTGAGTAGGGCGAAGAAGCCGATAATTCATTTTTTGAGTGGAGGGCTTATTCCTTTGACTTTCATGCCGCTGATGTTTCAGGATATATCAAAGTTTTTGCCTTTCCAGTATATTAGGTTCATACCTATTTCATTTTACTTAGGTAAGTATGAGTTGAACAGCATGTTTACTCTTTTAGCGATTCAGGTAATATGGGTGCTGTTGTTGTATACCCTTGCCCATGTTATGTGGAATAATGCTTTCAAGAAATTTGCGGGAGCAGGAGCATGAAACGTAACTTTAAGCTGTTATGGAAGTCCTGGGCGTTGGAGATTTCCTCGCACATGGCGTATAAGACTAATTTTGCCATAAAGATGCTTGCGTTCATCATTATGGATATGATAGGTCCTTTGGTAGCTCTGCTTATCTATAAGAATACAGCTGGAATACCTGGCTGGACTTTTGAAGAGTTCATATTATTCACTGGAACATTAACTTTAGTATTTGGATTTGGACATGCTGCTGTTATCATGATGCCTGCGAGAATAATAGATGATGTTAGGCAGGGCCATTTCGATAAGCACTTGCTTAGACCTTTTAAGAGCTTGACATATTTCCTTTTTTCATCTCCGGATATCGACGGTGTGGCAGAAATCACAGTTGGTCTTATCTTGGTTAGCTGGGCTTTTGTTAAGCTAGGCCTTACTGTATTTTCATGGAACTTTTTGATCTATATATTCCTTATCATAATAGGATTCATATTCCAATACGCTGTGATGATAATGATAAGTGCGTTAGCATTCCTGTTCGTGAAATCCTGGGCTTTGTTCGATGTATTCTTCACATTGACAAACTTTGCAAGGTATCCGCTTACTGTATATGGAGGAGGGATCACATTTTTCCTTACTTTTATGTTCCCTATAGCTATATCAGCATCTTATCCTGCAGATGCCTTGCTTAATGGTATAAGTGGGTTTGGAATATTGAAGATAGTCTTACCTGTATTCCTGTTCCTTTTTGTATCAGTTTGGTTCTGGAATATGGCTATGAAGAAGTATAGCAGTGCAGGCGGATAAAAAAGAAGATTTTATTTCTTCTTCCTTAATTTATCGTTACTAATTAGTAGTAATAAATAGAAAGTATTATATACTTATTGACAGGTATTCCGTAGGTAAAATGGATCTTGAGAAAATTATAGATGGTGTAAGGAACTATCGTAGCAGAAAAAAGATTTGGTTAGACCAATATGTAGATCCTTCTTTAGCATGGATTGGAGCTAACATGGGTTATGTATGGGGTTCAGATAAAGTTCTTGATTTCGTAACTAAAAAGACAGATACTTTTGAAGGATTAGCCCTTTTTGGTACATATCTTGGATTGGCAGCAGGGGCTATAGCATTGAATAAATATGTCATAGTACCTGTAGCTAAGAAAATAAAAGAGTTTCATCAACATAGATTAAAGGAATGTAAAAGAACAGATGCTAAAAGCTGGTTAAGAACAGCTGGCCAGGTTGGATCATTAATAGCATTATATTCAGCACTTAATATTGGTGGTGCGGTCGGTGATTTTAAGAACGATACAGAGAGAGTTATCGATGCCCTTGCTGGTAGAGGTAATCCTCCTATAACAAGGGTACAGGATGATATTCCACCTTTGAAAGAAGAACTTTCAATGCCTAAAGAACTTAAAGCTGAAATGCCTAACACTTTAGTTTCAAAGAATATAAAGGATACAAATATTTATTCAGATGAAGGAAGATTCTTAAGGACTTACCGTTGGGATAAATTTCTCAGCGCAGCTGAGAAGAAACATAATCTGGAAGAAGGTCTTTTAGCAGGACTTGTAATGCAGGAAAGCTGTGGTAACCCTGTTGCTCTTGGCTCAGGTAACGACGGTGATGCTGGCCTTATGATGTTCATTCCAGGTACAGCCCAAGAGTATGGTCTGAAGACTTACGGAAAATCCAAAGCAAATTGTAGCGATAAGAAGCATGGTAAGAAATTAAAGGCATTAGTCAAGCAAAAGAATTATAATTATGTATCTTTATCAGACGTTGACGAAAGATTCAACGTCCCTAAAAGCGTAGATGCAGGCGCTGAATTCCTCAAGGATCTTTATGAGCGATTTGGGTCCTGGGATGATGCGTTATCAGCTTATAATCAGGGAACGCCTGCAAAAAAACCTCATAAGACAACACATGTGAAGAGAATAAGGGAATACCAAAAATATTATAATCAGAATAAACATAATTTCTAGAGAGCATGCAGAGTACTTACTTTAATCTTCCTTTATTAGCCTTGTAATACTCAAATTCTAAGGATTCAATAGGTAGTAAATAACTACAACCATCTGGTAGTGGTATCCTTTTTAAAAACAATAATCTTTATATATTATAAGCGTCTAATAGAAACTATAAATTACATAGTGGCGCAGTGACTTGTCTATTATATCGTGGCTTAAGACGAATCCAGTAATTCTAGTGATATAGATTTAAATATTATGCTAAAAAAGGATTCCTTATACGCAACTATAAGGGAACCTTAAAATCCCTGAAAGGATTCGCTATCCAAAAGAAAGAGAACTCGCTAACAAATCTTTCGGGTGGACAGATCCCCAAAAAAGACGGTGAATTCCTTTTAGGGTTTTTAATAAAGGGTAAAAAACCCGGGGGTAAAAAGAGGTAAAATGGCAGAAAATCCGTTTGGGTCCATTGTGGACGATGCATTAAAACAACAAAACGCAATGCCTACAACAGTTGAAGGGCAGGCTAACATTAAAGTGATTGGAGTAGGGGGTGCTGGTAGCAACATGGTAAACTGGCTACAAAACAAAGGCATCCAGGGAGCGACGACTTATGTGGTGAATACAGACAAACAACATCTTGATATGATGAATGCTGATAAGAAAATTCTTATTGGTAAAAATATCACCAGAGGTCTTGGCTGCGGGGGTTACCCTGAGAAGGGGCGGGACGCTGCAAAAGAGAGCATGATGGAGTTAAAAGAGGCTCTTTCTGAAACAGATATGGTATTTATAACTGCAGGTATGGGTGGTGGTACAGGTACTGGAGCGGCTGCAGAGATAGCAAAGCTTGCGAAAGATCAGGGTTCTATTGTTATAGGTACAGTTACCATGCCTTTCGATATTGAGAGAGCAAGGATCGATAAGGCTGAGTTTGGTTTGGAGATGTTGAGAGATGTTTCTGATACTGTTATTGTCATAGATAATAATCGGCTTGTTAACATTGCTGGTAATCTGCCTGTACAGCAGGCGTTTGCGGTTGCTAACGAATTGATATCGACTATGATAAAGGGGATTGTTGAGATCATAGCAGTTCCTTCGTTGGTGAACCTTGACTATGCTGATGTTAAGGCTATAATGTCTAACGGAGATGTATCTGTTATTGGCATAGGAGAATCTGATTCTGAAAACAGGGTTGATGAGGCTGTCAAAAGGGCTTTGAGCAATCCTCTGTTGGATGTAAGCTATGAAGGGTCAAACGGAGCATTGATTCATATTTCAGGAGGTAACGATCTTACCTTGGATGAAGTTAACAAAGCTGGTGAACTGATTACAGAAGCCTTGGATGTTGACGCTAATGTTATCTGGGGGGCTAGAATTAGTGAAGATCTCAAGGGTAAGATGAGAATAATGACCATAGTTACAGGAGTTAACTCTCCGTATATCCTGGGGAAAGTAAAACCAGAGGTGGGAAATAAAAGAAAAGCGCAGTTTGGTAAAGAATTGGGGATAGATCTAGTTTAGTCTATATTTTAGGGGGTGTATTTTATATGACTGAAGGGACATATTTGGTTATGTGGCAGGTCCACAAAACCATCAGGAAAAAAGGGTTTTTTAACTCTTTATTTGGGAAAAAAATGGTTAAGAAGGAAAAAGTAGTGCATACGTATGATTCAGAAGAAATTGCTGAATATGGTTATAACAATCTTAAAACAAATGGTTGCATGAAACCCGTTTTGCTTAAGGTGCTCAGAGAATAACCAGTCTTGCATTTCCTCCTTTGCAAATAAGAGCGTGGCTCATCGTCATGGTGGGTCACCATGCAACCATATCATACTGAAAGTAAACTTATAATTTGGTAAAGGCTATCCCAATCGATGCAGATCATCGGGGCATTACGCCTTTACTGAATCATATTATCCCTGGACTCATCCGCAGTTCACTGGATGCGCTTTGGAATCATCGTCCGGGATGTGTGGCTGGTTTACAGCAGCCGAAACGTGATCAGGCATGCTGTCACGTTTAGCCAGGTTGTAGCTGGCGTTTAGGTCAGAGTTGAGAGAATATCCACAATGAGAACAAACAAAGAAACCTTTGGAGCGTGTACCGAGTTTTCCACACTTGGAGCAGGCTTGGCTGGTGAGGTATGGGTTGACTTTAACAGTTCTTATTCCTTTTCTGACTGCTTTGTAATTGATGAAAGTTTGGAGTTGGTAGAAGTTCCATCCGTGCAGCCAGAAGTTGAACTTTCTTCCTTTGTTTCTTCTGATACCTTTCAGGTTTTCCATTATAATAGTATCTCCTGCTTCACAAGTGTTGACGATTTGTTTGCTGATGTTGTGGTTAACCCAAGATTTGAAACGTTTCTCTTGCCCACTGATCTTCCTGAGAAGTCGTTTGGAGCTTTGAGTGCCTTTAGCCTGAAGTTTAGTCCTCAACCTTTTGAATTTGAGCCTGTGATTTTTAACTTTGTTTCCGTTAAAAAATTTTCTTTCGCTTGTCACAGCAATATGATTTATACCAACATCGATACCGATAGTTTTTCCATTGCTACAAGGAATATCAATGTTTCTAGAGAATGTGATATGGATAAAAAGCCCTCTCCCACTTTTAATAACCTGAGCGGTTTGAGGACTCCAGTCCAAGTATTTCCAATAATATTCAGGAATTTCTATAGGAACATCTATTCTGCCTTTAACAGTTGTAAGCCTAACCTTATCAAAAGAAAAAGTAAATGTTCTCTTATCAAAAGGCAAAGGCAAACACTTCTTAAAAACTGGCTTACCACTTTTGTTAGTTTTAACACTTTTAAGGGTTTGAGAGGCTACCCTATTAGCATTAATCACAAACTGAGAAGGAATACAAAACTTTTCTCTAGTTTTATGATAAAAAAGATTATGCAACTCGTACCGGTTCACAATACCAGACTTAAAACCCTTATCAGCAATAAAAGAAACAACCTCAGAATATCTCTCCATAGTCTCAAGGATCTCTTTTTTCTGAGGAATTTTAAGTTTGATTGTAACAACAGACCTCATAACCAATTAGATCGCTTTAATGTTTATAAAATCTTGCCACACACTTGTCGCGTGTCGCGTACCCAATATTTCCGACGACAAGAAAAAAATTCCGAAAAAACACAAAGGAGAAAAAGTCCATACAAACCGGAGCAGAGCTCCCGGGGTATCAGACCCATAAAGGAATGAAAATCGGTGCAAAAATCCAGCAGATGACTCGATACGAGATAGATAATTGTAAGAGCAATATTTATTTCTATAAGTATCAGATGAAGAAAAATAGTAAGAATAAGGGTTTTTATGCTGAGCAGATTGATTTTATGGAGAGGAAGATTGAGAGGCTGAAGGTTTTTATGTAGTATTTTTTCTCAGAAAACTTTAAGGATTTTGGCTGAATGTTTTATAGGTCTAGGTTTTTGGGATGTTTAGGTAGTAAAAATTGGAAATATTATTCTATAAAAATACTCACATGAAAAAAATGGAAGGATTTCCGAAGGGCAACCTATTTAAATAATAACTCTTCATAAAATGGTGATGAAAAAGAGGACGAGTAGAGGTATAGCTCCTATAGTTTCTTGGATACTTTTATTGGGTTTTGCTATTGGTTTAGCTACTCTTATCTCTTTGTGGCAGATTGATCAGACCGAGGATTTTGGTTCTAGTGTTATCAGGTATGCTAGTGGTATTATGGACTGTAACGAGCTTAGTTTTAATGTTTATTCTAGTGATGGTTGCAACACTGTTAAGATTAAGAATAGTGGTTATTTTAGCATTGATGGTTTTGTTGTCAGGAGTTTTAGCGGTTTTGGGGCTAAGAGTGATGTTAAGGAGGTTTTTGTTAAGGCTCAGGAGTCAGGTGAGTTGGAGTTTATTCTGGTTTCTGCTGATAGGATTGAGGTTATGCCTATTGTTGATGTTGAGGGTGAAATGGTTGGTTGCAAGGATAAAGTTATTGAATCTAGTTGTGACGGTCTGACTGAGTTGCAGGAGTTTACTTGCGAGCAGGCTGACCCAGATAATTGCGGCCGTTTGGATGGAACTGGTGTAGTTACTTGTGAAGAATGCTGTGAAAATCTGGAGAAATGTTGCGTTTGTTAAAGAAAATGAAATTAAAAATAATATTGATTTTGTGTATGCTTGTTTTAATTAGTTTTGTTAGCGGTTCTAATTCCTGTCCTAGTGATGCTGATTTTGAGGATGCTATAAGGCAGGCGATTGTAGATTATTTTGATAATCCTAATGATGAGAATCTGAATACTTTAAGGGACTTGGTCCGGTTTTATTCTACTAATGATTTGAGCAGTGCTGATTGTTCTGAGGTTGGTGATGATTCTGGTGTAGAGATTCAGGAGATTTATAATGATGTTGAAAATGTTACTTATGATAATGAGGATATTGATTTAGTTGTTGAGGATAGTTCTAGGAAGGATGTTGCTTTAGTTAGTGAAATTTTTTCTTGGGTTGACGATTTATTGCATAGCGAATGGATTTCTAATGGTTTGATTGGAATTACTTTACATTCTTGGGGAAGTGATGATTTTCAGTTTCCTATTGGTTCCAATAATTTGTGGGTTACTGGTGGGACAAGGTTTGCTGTAAAGTATAATGATAATACTAAGTGGAGTCATAATGGTTGGATTGGGAATGTTGATACTTTTTCTGTTACTGATAATCTGGATTTTGTTGAGAATACTAATGA
>JAHIPG010000055.1 GCA_018894775.1 Nanobdellota archaeon | reverse complement strand
TTGGAAAGGTTGCCTTTTGTTTTTTCTTTGAGCATCATTATCGTATCGATTGTTACTTTTGCTCCTTCTAGATTCTTTTCCATCTTTCCTGTTATAGGGTTGGCAACTTTTCCGAGCAGCATCCATGCTGAGCTTTGCAGACCCATTATGAGTTGCATGAACATTGCTTCGTTCTTTTCTTTGTCTTCCATTTTATTTAGGCATAATTATTGGAGGATTTATTCTTATTATATGGTTTGGATCTGCGTAATTAATTATTGTATCTTCAGCCATACTTCTGAAGTAGCATACATAATCTAATTCTTTTCCTTCAGGAACAGATAATTCTGTATAGAGGAACCATGTAGATTTTTTTGGGTTAATTTCTAGTTCATTATTGAAATCCCAGCTTTCTATGAATTCTTCTGCTTCATTAGGAGTTGTACTTTCGTCAAATCCAATGAGAATTGATCCTTGTTTGTAATCTTCTTGTTTTATACCCTCATAGTCTTCAATACATTCTTTGTATGCTGGTGTATCTCTTACTTTGTCTTTTACAATTATGCATCCTGCTGTTAGCGATAGTGCCATTGCTGCTGATGCTAGAAATATTTTTGTTTTTGTTAGTTTCATTTTTGAAAAACCCCCTTAGTTTATTTTGTTTCTTTTAGTTTAGTTTATAAACTTTGCCTATTATTAATAACCACTGCATAGTGGTTAAAAATAGAAACCTTTATATAGACTCTATTTTATCATAAAATCAATTATAATTTTAGGGAGGGTAAAAAAAATGCCATTTAAGAAAAAAAAACTGTGGGACGTATTAAAAGAAGAAGGTGATAAGTACAAAGAAATATTCAAAGACAAGTATGATGAGACTAAACAGAAAGTTGGAGAAAAACTTGAAGGTACAGGGGATATTATCGAAGACAGACTTGGAAAAGTAGACAATTATATTGAAGAGAAAAAGAAATCTTTCAAAGGGACTGTCCAAGAAAAAGTAGACCAAGTTGGAGATACTTATGGTAAGAAGAAAGAAGAGCTTGAAAATAAAGTTGGAGATGCAGACTCTTACATAAAAGGTAAGAAACAAGATATAACTGATAAGACCAAAGAAGCTCTTGACTATGTATCCGGTACCAAGGAAGATATGGTTGAGAAATATAAGAACATGGATCCTGAGAAGAAAAAGGATATTAAAAAACTGGCTGCAGCTGCAGGTATTGCAGTAGTGGTAGCAAATCCTTTGATATGGATACCAGCCACATATTATGCATATAAGAAAGGTAAGAAAGTCTTCAAAAGGGACGGAAAGAAAGTTCCACCAAAAACTGAAGACAAAACAGAAGAATAAAATTATTTTTTTAAAATTATTTTACTGGTAAAAGAGTTGATAATAATGGGCTGCCAGAAGAATAATCAAAAATGAAAAACTTCAGGGGGAAGTAGAAAAATGGCTATGATAGAAGAAAAGAATATAGATACATATCTAACAGATCTTTTTAAAAGATTAAAACATGTTAATAAAGATTTGGCAGGAGTTCTAGAATCTGAAAAAACATATCTAGAAGCAAAGATTGAGAATGGATTATTCTCAGAACTATACGTAGGACCCAGTGGTTTTCCATCTGCACCTTCTTTGAAAGCAGACTTGAAGAACATATATGAACAATCAAAGAAGTATGATAGGAAAGCTAAGAAAGTTGTAGAGAAATTAAAGTCAGGAAGTGTTAGTTCAGAGGACGAATTTTCATTAAAGATGGGAAGCATTTATGTTCCAACACAGGTTATTGAAGGATTTGTAACAGCATCCATCAGTAAAAATGGCGAATACAGCCAAATCTCAGCAAAGAATATTGAAGAGAAAAAGGATGGATGGTTTTATGTTACAGAACAGAAAAAGACTGTCAAGAACCTTGAAGAAATTCAAGGTGTAGGAATATCTCTTATCGAGAACTGGGATGAGATTGCAGGTCTTGCAGCATCAGGAGGAGCATGCTTTTTACTAGGACCTTTAGGTCTTGCTATATACCCTGCATGGATGGTTCTGAAATATTCAAAGAATGACAGGAGAAAAAGATACCTTTTCAAGGATATGTACCTCGGAGCTAAACAGACATTCAAAAGAAAGAAGAACATCAATGAGAAAAAGCTGAAGAAATCACCCGATTCAACAACAGCTGAAGCTTTCAAATTTTTTCATCCATTAGTTGATGAAGAACTTAGCGAACCTGTCCTATTATATAAGGATAGTGAAGGAAAAGTAAAAATCGTTGATGGAGAATACTCTGCATTAGAGAAAGAACTGAGAGATGCAGTTGATGACAATAATACGCTTATGAAAAGGACAAGTCTTATAACATTATTGGGTGGAATAATAGATGGAAGTTATGACAGCCCGATTAAGCTGAGAGACGATTTTGACTTACCTCGTTTCGGAACAATATCCAAATATGAAAAACATAAAGAGATTTCTAAGATAATGGAAGTTCTGGAAGTAGAGAAGCAGAAACTTAACGCAAAGCCTGAACTATACCAGATGAGCGAAGAACAGATTGATGAAGTTGCTAAGATTCTGAAAGGATGTTTAAGCAATAGTCATGGAAAATCATCAATTGTTAAGCCAGAAGAAGCTTACGTTGATAAACTGGGTACAGTTTATCCGGCACTACCTTTTTGGGTATCAAAAGTTTCTTCATCAGGCGGAACTAGTCTTGACATGGATCATACAGTTAACACTATGAAAGAATTCCAGAAACTATTTTTAGAATACCTGTTCAACGAAAGCACAATACCTTTGACAACATTCTTACAAAACTCTGAGGTTGCAGATGACGTTATAAGAAATTTTGAGAAGGTTAAGCTGCCAGCTATGTATGTATATGTTGACAAAGAGCAGTTCAGAAAACCTGAACCTGAACAGATGTATGTAAAACTACAGGCATTTGGCTATAGTGAATCGTTTGATAGGGCATTGAAGAACTCTCTGAGTCTGAGAGCTAACTTCAGTACAAAGATTGAACAGCTTGCAAAGAAACCTCATTATAAGAACCTGTTCAATGATGTGAGCATGATAGAGCTAGACAGGCCTGATAAGAAATCAGGTTACCATGGAAGACTGAAAGAACTGGCAGATCTGAAATCAAGCATTGATTCTAAGATCAGTAATCTAGAGACTCAGATCAATGGCCATAAGCTAAGCCAGAACCAAATCCAGGAAAAAACAACAGAGATAGCAGGATTGCAGAAGAAAATGCTTGCAGATTATGGTAAACTAGCACCCGAAGCTATTGACCAACTAAGATTGGTAACCGTTAATAGGGTGCAAAAAGAAAAGAAAAAATAATTTTATCCGGAGGAAACAAAATGAGTCTAAAAGACCTATATAATAAAGGAAGAAAGAAAGTGGGGGACTTGAAGGAAGAAGTTGACAAGAGAGGCGGCATGGAGAAGATAACTGAAGAATATATGAACAAAGGAAAGAAAGCTGCTAAAAGAGCTGCAATAACAGGTACAAAAGTAGCAACATCAACAACTGCTAAAGTTGCATACAAGGCAGCTGCAGGAACACTTACCGGAACAAAAGCTGTTATGGCTGCAAAAATCGGTAAATGGCTGAACGATAATTACCCTACCGTAATCGATAACATGGATGATAGGCACAAAACCGGAGCTAAATGGGGAATAGTCACAGCACATCTTCTAGGAAAAGCTAAAGATGGAATAAGTGAAAGAATCAACAGAGCAAGAAACGGCTTAGAAGAGAAGAGAAAACAGTTCACTCTAGAAGAAGCTATTCCAGAACTTTACATCGCTGTAGGACTTGCAGATAAGTTCGTAGATGATAAAGGAACAATGGAAGATAGGGAATACGAGATGGGAGATGGAGTATTATATCTGATCAACAAGATAGAAGGTAGATTTGATGTTAAAACAAACAACCCATCAAATGGAAGAAACCTTAACATAACTTACAATATTAGGAATGAAGAAGACATAGATGCTCTTAGAGCAGAAATGAAGACACTATTCGATGATTTGGTATTAAGAGTCGAAGAATACAACGACCCTGCACTAAAATCATTCGGAAAAACAGCAAGAAAAATCGAAATTGCTGATAAGAAGTCTTACACTTCGACATTCTCAAAGAAAGACCATAATCTTGTGTTTGAATATGCTTTGAAGAAACAAGGCTTTGGTAAAGGACCAAGCAACATTTACTTCACAGGCCAAGGTATTGACACAAGACAACCGGAGGAGGTAGAATAAAATGGTTGACGAAAATTATGAAGCAGCTGGGCCCTTAGAAAATGCTGTTGAAAATACAGGTAGAAATGTTGTTCAAAAAACAAGAACAAAATATAAAGACTATAGGGACTCAAGAGACCTTAGCAAACTTTCTAAGGAGCTTAAGAAGAAAGGAAAAGATCTAGAATCACTGCAGAAAGACTGGATTGCTACACTTGAAGGTGGAGCATTGAGAAGCCTTGTAAAGAGACCTAGAAAGATAATTTATGGTATGGCTTCACACATCCCTGGGAAAGTAGGAGAATACTTCGAAGAGAGAGGGGAAGCAGTGAGAGATCCTTTGAATGTTATCGAAACAGGATACAGAGACTATCTAGATGGTATTGAAGATATACTTATCCAGATTGGTCAGATGGCTATTGAAGAGAGAGGCAAACTACAAGGAGCACAAGAGACGTACAATCAAGCTGGAGAAGAAAAATGGGTAGTTGGAGAATTGAGACAGACAATATCTGAAGAGCTTGGACTCCAACTTGATGGTGGAATAGCTGACATTCTTGATGATCTTAACGATGATCTTGAACCTGAACAGCTTGAAAGGAAAAGGCTCGGGATGCTTGATATCATGAAGAATGATATTGGTGTTAGAGATGAGATGGTAAAACTTCTTGCTGTTGTTGCTAAGGAAGGTGGAGAAATCTACGATAGAGCATTGCAACAGTACTACGGTTTTGCACAGATGAAAGACAAAGTACAGATGTACAGAGATGCAAACCTAGAATTTACCGGAATGCAGGCATTGTCTCTTGACACAAAAGATATGATGGTTGATATGATTAACAAATCAACAAGTGTTGCTGAAGCAGCTATTGAATCTATAAGTGTTCTTGAAAAGAACATGATTGCTAGCAAAGACATGCAGGCAAAAGTTGCAGCTGCAAGAATAAGATTGACCACTAAGCTGGAATCAGTCCTTGATGGAGATTTCCAGCCAAGAGCAAAGGCAAAAACAAGAGCAAGTAGAACGCAAGTTAAGGTTTAAGGCCTTTTAGGCTTTTTTCCTTTTAATATTCAAGGGGGTAGTAGAAAATGGGTACTGAAAAGGATAGTAAGGAAAAGAAAGATAATGGAATCAAGAGTCTATTGAGAAGTGTGAGAAGATCACATGAAGAAGGCCTTGATACTGAAAATTTTGTTGGATTAGGAGATTCTGTAAAAGATTCTGTAACTTCTTTGTCAGATAGACTATATGGAGATAAATCTGTACATGTTGAAGAAGACGTTGAAAAACTTAAGCAGGAAGAACTGGACAGATATGAATCTGCTGAACAGGAAGAGAAAGTTAAAGTAGGCTTTGAGAAAGACATGCTTGGACTTCCAGTGGTTACAATAAAGAAAGTTCTAGAGTTAGAACATGCTGTAAAAGATGATGAGATTGGAACAATAAGGACTGCTATTGTTGACCATAAAGGCGATGATGTCGTTGTAGGTATCTGGCCTGGTATAGACGTTTCTAAGATTATTGAAGGGGATACAGCGATCTATGACAACAAGGAAGAAGAAGGCACTAACATGATTATCAGGCTGCTAGACTGTATCACACCAGGAAAAATTCCTGATGTGGAATTCGCAGATGTTGGTGGATTGGATGATCAGATAAAAGAAGTAAAAGTTCTTCTTGACATATTCAATCCTAGAGCAAGAGAAAGGGCTCAAAAGCTTAACAGAAAACTAAGGAATGGTTGCTTACTTTACGGTCCGCCTGGTACAGGTAAGACCATGATGGCGGAAGCTGCAGCTAACTATGCTAAAGTTCCATTTTTCTTTGTTAACACACCTGAATTGTTTGATTCCCACTTGGGTGGAAGTGTTAATAGGCTAAAAGGATGGGCTATAGCAGCACAGAAATACGCTAAGAAGACCGGAGGAGCAATCCTTTACTTTGATGAGATCACAAGACTTGGAGCAAAAAGGAATTACGATGTTGGTGGAGCTGACAGTGAAGTATCAGCAGTTACAGAAGAGCTGCAAGCTTTGATGAATGGGGACCATCAGTTGAACCCTGAAGAAGGGATAGTTCTTTACATGGCTTCTACAAACCTGGAGAAAAAGCTTGACCCTGCTGTATTGAGAAGGTTTAAGGCTCACATCAGAATTCCACCTCCTCACATTAAAGGTAAGGAAGAAATCTTGGAAGTTAAGCTGAGAAATGTAAAATGTGAGAAACTGGAGACAAGTAAGATTATCAGTCAGCTTACCGATATCAAGCCAGGAGCTACAGGTGCTGATATCGACATGATTGTAGAAAAGGCTAAAGAATACGCAGAGATGAACGATAGGGATTACTTGTACAGTAAAGACTTTGATAACTCGTTGGAATACTTCTCGCAGAGAGTCGATGTACTTCTTTCTAAAGGAATGAAGGAGTATGGCAGTAGCTAAAACTCTTAAGAAGTACGGAAGATTGGCTGTACCGTTAGCTTGTTATAGCTTGTTTTCTCTTTTTCCTTCTTATACTAATGCTAATAATGTTCAAGAAGCAGAAACTAAACCTACTACCCCTTCTGCTCTAGAACTGAAGATTGATTATGAGAAGAGCTTAAAGAGAACTAACAAGGATTACAAACTTAATTCTTTAGAGATTGAAGAATTGCATGGCAAGCTATCAGCTTATCTGGAATTTAAAGATAAATCTGTTGTTGAAGGAGCAGATGTTTCTAAACCTGGAAAAGATTTAGAAGAAAAAGTAGTTGTGACTGGAGATGATATATTGGCTCCTGTTGTAAGAGATTTTAAGCTAAAGATACTTTGTGACTATCCTTACATCTTTTCTAATGGTTATACAATTAGCTATGATGCTTTCATGGTAGTTAAGAAGAGTGATGAATTAAGGACAATAATCGGGAAGGCTGAACTATTGACTAGTGGAGCAGTTCCAGATTCATTGATGCATAAAAAATACTATGATACTAGAGACTTATTCAGATTTAATGATTTTATAAATTTATATAATAAACAGAACATAAAGATTACTGAGCATTCTAAACCTCAAGATTCTATCTTTACAAGTGAGCTTGATCTTACTGATGCACAATTTAAAGAGATAAATGAAATCTATAACTCTTATCTTGATGCAAGAGAGAAAGAATTTTCAAGGGCTAAGAAGTTCTGGAGTGTTGGTGTTGATCAGCTTGACTCTAAATCTAAGATAGGTTTCCTTGGAGATGATTATCTAACTGATGAGATAAGGTTTAATCTTAAATCCGCTTTAGAATTACAGCATTATGCTGCTACAGATGTCCAGGGTTTTTATGTTGCTGAATCTTTTAAGAATAGATTTAGTGATTATCATCTGGGTGGAGGCTGGATGTTTCTCTTAGGCTTGGGTTTTCCATTCCTTAGGACTTGGCTTACTACTAAATATATGAGAAGGGAATATGACTTTTTAGATTTTGGGGAGAATATGATAAGCACTATAGGCTGTGGTGCTGTTTTAGATGCTATACATCCTTTAATATTTCCTATTAGGTTAGTTGCTATACCTTTTATCATGGAACCAATGAGAAAAATATTCAATATATATGACAAATGAAACTCGGTAAAGCTGCAAAGATAAACTTGATTGCAACCGCTTTGTATTCGGCGGTTAGTTTAGCTAGTCCTATCTATGCCGCTGTGGATAAGTTTATTGAAAAGCCTAAGGCTGAATTAGTTATTGAAGAGCCAAAATCTGAATTTGCTTATGGTGATTTTTCTAAAGAGGAAGAGACTCAGATATTAGAAAATAGTCTTGAAGGGTTGAATACTTCTCAGCTGAAGACAAAGTATGAGACTGAATTGCATAGTTATACCAGAGATTCAACAATAACTTCTTTAGAGGTTGAGAAGCTTTATATGGTTCTTGGAAAATATCTTGAGGTTAAGACAAACAAGAATACTTTTAGGGTAGATTCTGGAAGAAAAGTTGAGCCTGGAACTTTGGACAGTGTTATCTATTCTTTAGAGAATGATATCATTTCACATTACCCTGATCTGACTTTAGATAATCAGTTCTCAACTTTGAGGTATGATGCTTTAGCAGAGCTTGAGGAGAGCAATAGGCTTAAGGAGCTTATTGAAGAGGCAAATATGCTTACTGCTGGAATAGCTCCTGAATTCTTAGTCGAGAAAGAATGTTATGATATTAAGGATTTAATCTTATTTTATAGGCTATTGAAAGAGAATAATAAGGAAGCTAAGAAGAATATTATTGCTCCTTCTGAGATTCCTGCTGAGATTCCTGCAGCAAGATTATCTTTGACTGATGACCAGTTCAAGGAAGTCAGGAATGTTTACGAATCTTACCTTGAAGGAAGGGTAAAAGAGTTTGCTAAAGCTAGTAAGTATTGGTCTGCAGGTATGGAGATGGAAGGTACTGCTGACTATGTGGGCATTGGTGAGAACTTTTTTACAGGGCAGCTTAAGCGTGACATGGCTGATGTTTTAGAATTACAAGGATATCCAAGAATAGAATTGGGCGTATTTTATAGTGACATAGGATTTAGAGGGAAGTTTGAGGGTAAGATTCCTATGCCAGCTATGATAATATTTGGTCTTTGTTTCCCATTCCTGAGAACCTTTTTGCTTACACTATATACAAAGAGAAAATACGATTTTGGTGATGGTACGGGAAACTTGGCTAATCTGTTCATTGGAGGAATGTTACTGGATAGCCTGCACCCTTTAGTTTTTCCTATCAGAAATTTCGCGCTTCCTTTTGTCACAGAGCCTATTAGGAAAATATTCAAACTTTATGAAAAATGAAAATAAGTAAAAAAGCAAAACTTGGAATATTGGGAGCAACGTTTTATACAGCTACTACTCTGGCAGCTCCGATATATGCAACTGTTGAACAGAACACTAAACCAAATAATCAACTTACTCTAGAGCAAGCTACAACTATTGAACAGATTGACTCATTGTACAATCAAAAACTTATAGATTATACATCTGATAAGGTAATAGAGCATAGTGAGATAGTTGACCTTAAGTCTATTCAGGAGAAGAAGTTTGAGATTTTAAAAGTTGAACACAATCCTTTAGAAGAAGAATATAATGAGAAGATAAAACGACCTGTTGATGAATTAGAAACA
>JAHIPG010000054.1 GCA_018894775.1 Nanobdellota archaeon | reverse complement strand
GAGATGGGTCTTCTTGTTGGTGTAGAGCCTGATTATTATATAACCTTAGAAGAGTCTGACGCTTTCTACAAAGGTAAGAAAGGACAGGTTGTTGTAAGTCTATCAAACACAGGACCTGCTGATATAAAGTTCTTGACTATTGAATTAGAGGAATCAGATGATTTTGTTATCTTTTCAAACTTTAAGACTTATGTAGGAAACTTAGAACCAGATGATTATGAGACTGCAGAGTTTGAGATATACACTAAGAAATCTGGGGACATCCCATTAAAAATAAACATAGACTATAGGGATAACTACAATACAAAGCGTATGGATTCGCATATATTGACTCTTAAATCGTATACTGCTGGTGAGCTAAAGAAGTATGGTCTTCCGGTTACAAAATCAAATTTGAATCAAATAATCGGATACTTGCTATTAGTAATCTTTATCTATCTGACTTATAAGAATTGGAAGAAAGAAAGAGATATTGTAAAAGCAAGTAAGAATAGTCTGGCTACAATGATCAGAGGATTCTTTAGCCTGCTTGGCAAGCTCAGATGGAGATACGTAAAGCGAATACCTAGGAAGATTCAACTCTTCCTTGCTTCATCATAATGCTTAGGGAGTATCTGATTTTTGCAATTAAGGGCCTTAAACATAGAAGGCTTAGAACTTGGCTTACGATATTAGGTATCGTTATTGGTATAGGTGCTATCATAGCTTTGATTTCTATTTCTCAGGGATTAGAGAACGCTATAGTTGAACAGTTTGAAAAGATGGGTACTGGCCGTCTATACATAATGCCTGAAGGTTTAGGCGCATCCGCACAGGTAGATTTTACCGGATTGACTACGAAAGATGTTGATCGCCTTGAGAAAATGCCAGAGGTAGAATGGACAAATCCTTATCTTATTGGGAGTGAGGAGGTAGAATTTAGTAAGCAGAAAAGATTTGTGCAGGTGATTGCCGGGATAGATACTGATGGCTTGGCTGATAAGTGGGAAGATATGGATATTGGTATGGGTTCTGGTTTCATGCCTAATAAAAAGCAGACTGGTATAGCAATATTGGGTTATAAGATTGCAACAGAAAGATTTGATAAAGATGTACATGTAAAGAATAAGATTAAGATTAGGGATAAAGAGTTTAGGGTTTTTGGAATTCTTGAGGAGATCGGTAATGATGATGACGATACTGCTGTCTGGATAGACATTGATGATTTTAGGGAGCTATTTGATAAGCCTGACGAAGTTAATATGATTGAGCTTAAGATTAAGGACGGTCTTGATCCTAATGATGCTGCATTGAAGATAGAGACTAGGCTTAAAAAGTTTAGGGATGATGACACTTTTCAGGTTATAACTCCAGAACAGATTCTTGAGCAGATAGGTGGATTATTGGATGTTATACAGATGGTTTTAGGTGGAATAGCTGCGATTAGTCTTGTAGTTGGTGGTGTAGGCATTATGAATTCTATGTATACCAGCGTTCTTCAGAGGAAGAAAGAGATTGGTATAATGAAATCAGTTGGTGCTAAGAATAAAGATATAGTCATGTTATTTGTTGTTGAGGCAGGCTTTATCGGTCTTATCGGTGGGGTTATTGGTGCTGCTTTTGGGTCAGCTATTGCTTTAAGTGTAGGCGTTATCGCTGCCCAGGCTGGATTTGCTTTGCTGAGCGTAAAGATTAGCCCTTTCTTATTATTGTTTGGATTATTTTTTGCTATTGTTGTAGGTATGGCTGCTGGCGCATTGCCTGCGAGACAGGCTGCTAAGCTTAGACCTGCGGAGGCTTTGAGAGGATGATAGCAGATTTTTTGAAGATTAGTTTTATGAGTATGAGGCATAGAGAGGTTAGATCCTGGCTTACTATATTAGGTATAGTTATAGGTATAGCTGCTATTGTTGCTTTGATTTCTATTTCTCAAGGATTAGAAAATGCTATCACAGAACAGTTTTCAAAGATGGGTGTTCAGGATATTAGAGTAACTGCAAAGGGTCTTAGAGGTCCTCCTACAGGTACTGGTTTTGTTCTTACTACTGCTGATGTTGAGACTGTAGAGAAGGTGAAGGGTGTTGATTATGTTTTAGGTTTGCTTATGCAGCGTGGTGAGGTAGAGTATAGTAATAAGAAGGCTCTTTTGAACACTATGGCTTATCCGACGGATCTTGCCCAGCAGGCTTTCATTGATGTTGATCTTAAGTTTGCTGATGGCAGGCCTTTTAGTAAGGGTGATAAGGGTAATGTCCTTTTAGGTTGGAATGTTGCTAAGGATGAGTTTGATAAAGAGATTAGGGTTAAAAATAACATAAAGATTGAGGATAAGAACTTTAAGGTTATTGGTATTATTGAGAAAGCTGGCTTACCTACTATTGATGATGCTATTATAATGACTTTGGATGATTCAAGGGATTTGTATGATGTGTCTGATGAGGTTAGTGCGATGATGGTTCATCTCTTACCAGGTGTTGATATGGAGAAGGCTGCTGATATGATACACAGGAGGCTTAAGCGTGCTAGGGATAATGAGAATTTTGAGGTATTTACACCTAAGCAGATTCTGGATCAGTTGTCTACAATATTAGGTATCCTTGAGATTGTTCTTGCTGGTATTGCTAGTATTAGTCTTCTTGTTGGTGGCATAGGTATCCTTAATGCGATGTATACCAGTGTTCTTGAGAGGACAAAAGAAATTGGTATTATGAAGGCTGTTGGTGCAACTAATGCAAACATTCTTTCATTGTTCTTGTTAGAATCTGGGTTTATTGGTGCTGTTGGTGGTTTAGTTGGTGCTGGTGTGGGTATAGGGGTAGCTTTGGCTTTTGGTGGGATTGCTAATCAGCTTGGTTTTTCATTATTACTTATTAAGATTGATCTTAAGCTTATATTCTTTGCATTAGCTTTTGCTTTTATTGTTGGGGTTATCTCTGGGACTTTGCCGGCCGTACGTGCTTCTAAACTTAAACCTGTTGATGCTTTGAGGTATGAATAGTTTCAGATATGTAAGGACATTTATTACTAATAAGATTAAATCTTCTTTTTCAGAAGAAATTAAAATTTTGTTAAATATCATCCAGTGGACTTCTGACTGAAATCAGTTTTGGCTTGATTGTATGAATATATCCCATCGTAGTTCTCGATTCATTATGGCCTAGCAAAGATTGAACAACAGTAACATCAGCACCTGCTTCAAGAATATGGGTCGCAAATGAATGTCTAAGTGTGTGAGGATGTATATTCTTATTTATCCCTGAGATTTTTGAAGCTTTTTTAAGTATCATTTGAACAGATCTAGTTGAAAGGTGCATTCCTTTTCTTCCAGGAAAGACATAATATATACTCTTCCTCTTATTTACTCTGATTACATTTTTTATATCTTCTTTCAAACATTGGGGTATGATAAATGGCCTGTCCTTGTTTCCCTTTCCTTTTCTGACCCAGCCAATGCCTTCTTCAAGTCCAATATCAATATGTTTCAGATTTACAACTTCACTTACTCTCAATCCTGCACCATACATCAAGGATGTCAATATTCTGTGTTTATAATTTGAAATTGAATTTATTAATCTCTTCACCTCATCCTTTGTGAGGTAAATTGGTAGAGCCTTCGGTGTTTTTGAATACCTGATGTTAAGCCTCATGCTTTTTCTCAGTACTTCTTCCATCATAAAACGAAGCGAATTCAACGCAACATTAAGAGTTGAGCCTGCAATCTCATCATTAATTGGTCTTTTTTTCATCCATTCAAATTCTTTGTCCATAAATTTCTCCAAAAATTCTTTACAATCTTTCTTAGAGAATTTTTTAGGGCTTTTCTTACAGAATAAAAGGAATTTTTTAACATAAAACATGTATGTCATTATAGTTTTATGGCTTAGTTTTCTTCGAAACATTTCTTTTTTCATCTTTTCAATAATATCCATTATCAATCTCTTTAAAAACAATATTTATATAGATTACCTGCAAAAAACTGAAAAATCTCTATAATCATCGGATAAACCTTCAAATTATTTAGAAAAAATAGGTTATTTACTGTTCAGTTACATCAGTTTTTCGGATTCAATATGAAAAATTCAAGAGATACAGACCATAAGCCCTTATAATTTGGACTTCTTCGTATATATGTTGTTAAGTTCAATTTTCTTCACTTTGTTCAGAAAACTTCTCGCTTTTAAGCTCGACCTCTCAGCTCTGCTCATTTCATTCGCGAGGATAGGAAACTTAACACTGTTAAACACAATATTACTCCTTCGCTTTGCTCAGTCCG
>JAHIPG010000053.1 GCA_018894775.1 Nanobdellota archaeon | reverse complement strand
TAGGAGTTTTTTCTTAACATATTTTTCTTCCAAGTATCTAGCAATGCAATAATGGCTTTTTTCTCTGAAACCATCAAAGAATAAGATTGCTCTGGAAGAGTGGAACATAGCAAGATAGGAAGAGATGACAGAAGAATTAAATGCTTTACCTTTTAGATTTTTTTCTGCTTCTTCGAGCCATTTGCGTGCTGTTTTAATACTCCCTTCTGCTTTCTCTTTTGAAGAAGGTATTTTTCGCAACAATTTTCCTCTTATACAATCATAATAGTTATATTGTTTCAAGTTCTTCACCATAAATAATTATTGAACCGAAAAAAAGTGAATAATAAAATATAGTGTCTTCTTTTTTTAAGATTTTTAATTTTTCTTTTGTTAAATAAAGGGGTTTTGCATCTTTATATTTTTTCTTTAAATCGTTTGTTAGTTTTGCTAAGTTTTCTTCTTTTGTTTTTTCGATTAAAATCCATAAGTCAATATCTGATTCTTCTGTATTTTTACCTTTAACAAAACTTCCGTAAAGCCCTACTGATTTGATAAAATTATATTTTTTAAATATTTTTGTATTAAAATTTTCTAAATTTAACATAATTTTGATTGCTTGTGTATTATTGTTATCTCGTGTTTGGAATTTGTTTTCTGTTCTTTTGAGTATACCTTCTTTTATTAGAATATCAAAAAATTTGGAGACTAACCCTTTACTAAGTTTTAGTTCACTTGCTACTTTATTTACGTTCAAAGATTCCGTTTTATAAATTACAAAGTTTACTATTTCTAATCTTTCTTTTGTAGAGAATATTTTTGGTATGTTCATAGTTCATGAATAAGATGTTCATGATTTATAAACTTTTCGTTCACAATTCATAAACTTTGTGGTATGGATATTATACTCTACTTTAACACTTGATTTTTATTATTCGTAGTTCTTTTGGATACTTCTGTATTTTTTGCTCGTATTTTTGTTCTGTTTCTGTGTGTAGGATTTCATAAATTGTTCCTTCTGTTAGGTCTAGAATGTCACATCTGGATCCATTCTTGAATATAGCTTCTGTGATGAACTCATGTTTCCATTCTTTTAGTTCCATCTTCATGATGTGTTGTTTGGTTTCTGTGTTGTGCCAGCGTAGTATGTTTGTTTGGCTGCCTACCTGGTTGCTCATTCGTATTAGGTTGAGGTTTTCTCTTATTTTGTAATAATTAGAATTTTTCTCTTTTTGCTTCTTCAAATACCTTTTGTAGCTTCTTAACTTTGACTCAAAGTGAAGCCTTTTGACTCTTTCAAACTGCTCTGGTGTTAATACTTGAATCCCATCTTTTTCAACTCCATTTTGTGCCACCCCGCCCTAAGAAAATAAGGTTTTATCGCTCAGAAGGGGAGAGTGGAGAAGTCACTCGTGGCTTCGGAACAAGGGAAGAAAGAGATTTTTGGAGTCGAAATGATTTAAATGCTTAGCACGACGTAGGAGTGCGGCTTTTAATGCTTTAGATGAGGGAGGGTTTTTGAGAAACCGTAAGGTTTATATATAAGTTTATATATAGATTTATATAAGTTTATACAAATGTTAGAGGGAATTTAAAAAATGCAATTAACTAAAGTAATACATTATCCTAGTTTAAAAACTGTTTTAATGGTAGAAGAAGTATTAAAAAAAGCACATAATTTATTAACAAGAGAAGAATTAAAACATAAATTACCTAAAAAAATAATGCACCAAACGCTAAACTTAATATTAGAATATTTGGAAGATAGTGGTAAAATCTTGGATGGAAGAAAAGGAATACTGTGGATTTACAATCCAAGCCCTAAATTAAACATCGCTGTAAAGGAAGGTATAGAATTATGAAGTTTAAAGACAAACCAATTAAAGTAATCATAACAGGAGACGCTAAAGAAGAATTTGAGGGTCTGTAGAAAAAGAACAAAAACAGAAGGGAAAAAAAGGAAAAAGGGGTTTTTGTCTGGGTTTTTGTTCAGCCTAACCAAGCCTGATTACCATACTGCCGTCATTGCCAACTACAATACCAGCAGTACCACCACTCCTAGTAACATTCAAAGGACTAGCAGCAAAAACATTCAAACCATGCGTAGGCGCCGTTGTGCCTATGTCTCGGATATTTTTATCTGAGACTATGAACGCTAGTGAATATGTCTTGAGGCTATGATTTGAGACCACGAATGCTAATGAGTATGCCTACGTTGCCGTCGCCGTCTATTGTGACCTTTCGTGAGAGGATTTAATACGCTCTTGGTCTTTTATCAATTACTGCAATCAAGATTTCATTCTTTTTCCATAAAATCTCATACAAAACCCTATAGTCTCCTATGCGGATCCTAAAGGTTCTTTCTTCTCCAATCACCCTTACAGCATTATGAGGAACAGGATCAAATATAAGAATCTTAATCTTACTAAGAACTCTTTCTTTTAATTTCATATCACACTTTTTAAAGAACTTCCTTGATTGATTAGAAAAATTAAGAGCGAACATTTCCACTTAGCTCTTTTTCAAGCTCTTTTAGAGAGATAGATTCTCCTTTCTTATGTTCCGCTCTTGCTTTTTTCAGCAATAATTCTTCATCTTTTGAAATGATTGAATCTACATCAATCATGTGTTCTTTAATTTCAACAACTTCATTTTTTAAAAATTTTAAATCTTTATGAATTTGTTCTAGGGTTATGGTTCGCATTTTATTCCACCTAAGAAAACTTATGGTTAAGAAGGTATTTAAAAGTAACTATTTTCTGAGCTGTTGGGTAAACGTCACCTAAAAAGATAAAAAAAATTATTATTTTTTAGATTCTTCTTTCACTTTTAAATTATAAAATTCTGCAAATATTCTAATTAATTCACTTAAACGACTATTAATGTTTTGTAATTCTAATTTTATTTCTTTAAGTTGTTGTTCTGTACCCATTTCAACCCCCTTAGTCTTTTTAAAAAATTTTATTGATAATCCATATAATAACAAAAACTAAGACTACAAAAATTATATGCCCTATTGATAGTTCTTCCCAAATCTTTTTTTTCATTTTAATCCTTTTCTATCACTAGTTTGTTGTCTTTGATTTCTGCTTCTAGGTCTTGTCCTGCTTTCCATCTAAGCTTTTCTACTAGCTTGTTAGGTATGACTACCCAAAACTTTTTGTATTCCTTACCTTGATACTCCCTACTTTTCTGCGATAACAATCTCATAACTATTAGTATATGAAAAAGAATATATAAAGATTTAGGTACCAAAAAATAATAAAGGATTTTTATTCTAACACTTTTC
>JAHIPG010000052.1 GCA_018894775.1 Nanobdellota archaeon | reverse complement strand
ATTTATGAAAGGTATATAGGACAGAGCAACCCTCAAGGGATGTTTCTCAGCTATCTTATCTTTCTCAGCGTCGAAATCCTTGTCTGTCCTTAATTCATTGTTGAATATGCCTTTTTCTATAGCTGCTTTTATCGTATGAGTCTTACCAACTCCGGAAGGTCCTGTAACAAGCAAGAAACCCTTCTTAGTAGAATTAGGACCGTAATCCTTGACTTCCTTCTTAAGATGTGCCTCAAACATATTGCTTATAAGCTCAAGGAACTCATCAGGAACTATATACTCATTAAGATTTTCTTCTAAAGTCTTTACAAGATAAACTGTATCAGTATAGTCAAGCTCTTTCCTGAATATCTTCCTGAACGCATCATTACCTGACTGTTCCCCAGTCATCTGGAACCTTTTCTCCCAGCTCTTAAACACTTCCGGATCCCTTATCATATTGAAATTATCATCTTTCTTGTTGAACTTCTCTATGATCTTGGCAAAGCCAGGATATTCTCCCTTGTAATAACTTTTCCAGTGTGTCTTCAAGAAACCTTTAGCAAACTGCTTTGTCTCAAAATCCCATCCTTCAATAAGATCATCTAATTGTTTTTTTCTTTCGGATGAAATCTTTATCCGGATTGGTTTTTTAGTTGCTCTTAGTGCCATTTTTAGATAATACCTTTAACGACTCCGGTATTGTATGTTAGTCTGAAGGTCTTCTAATATTTCCTGAGGTGGAATAATTTTTGCGTCTACTTTTGATTTAATACCTTTTCCTGGAAGTGTCATGTTTGGAGATCCATTTCCGTGAGGTATTACATAGACAGTATCTCCCTGCTTGTCCTTAAGCATGTCATAAAGGTTTTTATCCCTCATAACTTCTAATGCTTTCATCCTACCTTCTTCTGTTTGAATACCTGAACCATTGATGTAATCTTCAAGAACCTGCCTGTCAGCAGCCGAAATCTTCTTCTTACCGCTTGCAATCTTACCTGCAGCATAATCGAAAGCTTCAGCTTCAATCTTTACACCTTTAGCCTTAGCTGCTTTCTCGTTCATCTCGCTAGGATAAGTTGCGTGCTTCATCCTAAAAGAAAGAATATCAATACCATACTTGCCTTCGATCTCTTGAATATCATTTGACTCAATAATCTCTTTGTTTATAGCGTCAAGATTGGTGACTATCTCTTCGATAGGATGGGACTGAATTTTTGCTCTTGCTATACCATTAAGCTCTTCGGTAAGCATCAATAAAGCTTTATTTCCCATCTTGATTCCATACTTGTTTAGATCATCAACTTCGTATGTCCACACACCTGATCCTTGAAATGTCAGCTTGTCAGCTGCCTGCATTGTATGTGGTCTTGGATCATTATCTAAGTGGATATATTCCACCCTCATTGATTCTTCTCTTGTTGTGAAAACCCATTTGGTAGGATTAATTGAAGTAATTCTTGAATGAACTCCGACATCAGCATCGATGGTTCTTGAACCGTCGAAATGTGTAAGCACTACACCATGCTCTTGCTTAACTCTGTAGAATGGTGTTGCGGCTCCTCCTAATGCTCCTAGGCTAATCATAGTCCATACTGCTAGACCTGCAGCTATCTTTCCATATGTTTGTATTTTTCTTAAAGACATTTTTTAAACCCCCCTGTTAGTATTAACTGTTAAGTGGTAAGATAGATATTATAAAGGTATATAAATGGTATATATAATAAAATATATATATTAGAGTATATATTTATTTGATCTCTCCCCAACCAATAAGTCTCCACCTGTCTCCCAACTTTCTAGAAATAGTAATCCTATCTTTCTTAGTACAACAGACAGGAATCTTCAACATAGCATGAAACTTACCCTTAGAGATTTTATCGACGATACCTACAGTTGCAGATGAGTTAACATTAAGCATAAGAATCTCCCTTTCCCTTATAGGATCCACCAAAAGCTCATCCTTAACACCAACAACCCTTTCTAATAGATGGGTCTCTAATTCAAATTCATCCCAGACATCAGGCAATTTCCCCTTAATACCAACTGCATTACCAACTAAACTATCAGACTTCACAATAGAAGGATCAAGTCCAGTAAGAACACCGACCGAACCACCAGGTGTTATACTATCAACAGCCTTACTGCCAGTATTCAAACCAATAATCTTAGTAATGATAGAATCATAAATTACCTTTCCTTCCTTCTCATTCCTTAACCCAGGCCTAATCTCAATCTCATCACCAATACTAAACTTACCCTGTTTCAAAGCGCCGCCCAAAACCCCACCCTTAAGACTATCAATCTTAGAACCAGGTCTGTTAACATCAAAACTTCTTGCAACAGACATCAAAGGTTCTTTTTTTAAATCCCTCTTAGGAGTCTTTATAACATCTTCAATAGCGTCAATAAGAACACTAATATTAACATTATGCTGGGCTGAAACCGGAATGATAGGAGCATTCTCAGCACTGGTGCCTTTAACAAAAGCTTTAATCTGCTCGTAATTCTTCAAAGCCTCCTCCTCAGAAACAAGATCTATTTTATTTTGAATAATTATAATATTCTTAACACCAATTATATCTAAAGCCATAAGATGCTCTTTTGTCTGCGGCTGAGGACATTCCTCATTAGCTGCTATTAATAATAGGGCACCATCCATAATTGCAGCACCTGAAAGCATAGTAGCCATTAATGTTTCATGACCTGGAGCATCAATAAAACTAACTTTCCTAATGGGTTTACAATCAGACTTACATTTAGGACATGTAGCTGATGTAACAAAACAATTAGGCTTACACTTAAGACATTTGTAAAAAATAGTATTAGCATAACCTAGACGGATAGTGATTCCTCTCTTGATCTCTTCACTGTGCTCATCAGTCCATTTACCGGACAATTTAGAAACTAATGTGGTTTTACCATGATCAACATGACCCACTAAACCAATATTTATCTCAGGCTGATTCTGCTCGATAAGTGAAAGCTCAGCCTTAACTTCTTTCTTTGCAGTTTCCTTCTCTTCTTCTTTAGGCTTAGATTTCTTAGTATCCTTCTTCACAGACTTCTTTTTGGTAGTGTTCTTGCTGGTTGTCTTAGATTTCTTCTTTGTTGCAGTTTTCTTCTTAGTCATTTTCTCTAACAATAATCCGATAAGTTCGTTTTTAAAGGTTGCGATTAGAAATAAAGAGTATTACAATATTGATTAAGGCTGTAACTGAAGAGTTTGGTCAATATTCAAAAAGGAAGGTTTAAATACTTGTGTTACTATTATATAGTGATAATTATAGTAGGGATGTATTGAATATGGAAAATATTTTCAAAGATTTAGAAAAATTGAAAAGCAACTATAATGAGTTAGTAAAACAAAAACCCTTAACATATATTCTTCTTGAAATAGCACCTAAAACATACCCTTTTTTATCTAATTTCATTGATGAAGCAACTGGTATATATAATAATATGTTCGGAAGTACTGACACAAAACCCCCATATCTATACTTCTGTAACCATGACTTTGCTAAAGGTTGGTTCCAGCCCAATCCTAAATCAATTGAAGAAAAACTTATCAAATACGGAGTAAATCCTGATAAATCCTCAATAATAGAAGAAGTTGAACATGATCCTACTGGAAAACCCTCTGTTTTTATCTCACCCCATAACAAATCATTTGAAACAGACCTGTGGGTAATTATCCATGAATTAGCACATTGGGCAGACTATACATTCCTTAATTTAGAAGAATTCTTAGGAGAAAAAAAAGAATCAGAAGAATTAATCCAGGAATTTATGAAGCTGTTCAGGATTGAGCTCCCGGGAGAAATATTTAGCAAACAGTGTACAAACAGGATATTGGATAAAATTCCTGATATCGGAAGGGCAATAAAGTCATAT
>JAHIPG010000051.1 GCA_018894775.1 Nanobdellota archaeon | reverse complement strand
GGATACAAGTATCCTTGTTGCGCCTGCCATTTCAAGCGGGTTCTTATGTGTCACAGTTATCTAATCCAATTATTTAGATAAAAGCATTTTATAGCAAAATGAAATCTTTAAAAGAGATTGCTGAACGAAAGTTATTTAAATGGATAATGTGTTCGCCTTTTGTCCGTAAGGATACTTTGAGGGGCATCATTACTCGCCGCCGATGAACAGAGGAAACACTTGTTTCCTCATCATCCGAAACAAACCCCTAGGTTTGTGAGGATGGTTGGGTGAGCAAATTAAAAGAGGTGAAAGAATGCCGTTATGGTGTGTAGGTTGTGCTGCATGTGCTATATGCACCCTATGTAACTGGTGGGATCCAAATGCTAACGCCGCCGGTTTCGTAGGATTTGTAGCATTTACAGCATGGTAAACATGGGACAATTAGATAATATCTAATTTTCTCTCCCTATTTTTTTATGCTTCATAAAGGTGTGATAATAATGAACAAAAATAAATACCCAAACATAGATGGATACCCGCAACTAACAGAAAATAACTTCATCCACTTGCTTCCTAAGGGGGCATATGTGCTTGTTAAAACTGAGGATCCAATATGGCAATGGGATCTAGAACCTGTGGATGAATTTCAAGCAGAACTACTCTCTAAGTGTGATGGTACTGTTACGGTGAGTGATGTTATTAACAAATTATGTAAAGAAAAAGGAGTATCTAAAGAAAAAACAACTCAGAATGTGTGTTCATATCTCGAAAACGCCCTCTGGAAAGAGGTAATAACCATGTCTGATACTGCGCAACCATCCAAAATCACTATTACAGGAAGCAAAAAATTTTACATACCAGTTCACATGGCCATAGAAGTAACCACTAAATGCAATCTAAAATGTAAACATTGTTACAGAGAAAGTGGCCCATGGGAGGATAAAATACTCAACATAAAATCTTTTCTACCAATACTTTCTAAACTACACTCATGCGGTCTGCGTATTGTAGAGATAACCGGTGGGGAACCAATGCTTAATCCAGGGATTTTTGATCTTATAGATTTTTGTGTATCCCATTTTGAAACCACCGCATTACTTACAAATGGACATTTTGTAGATGAAAAAGTGGTAGAAAAACTTAGACCATATTGTGAGTCGAAAAAATTGTGTGTAAGCATTACTATCGATAGTTCAACACCAAAGTTCCATGACGATTTTAGAGATATGTCTGGTTCTTGGGAAAAGGCTACAAAAGCAGTTAAGATGTTTTCCGAAATAGGTACTATATTAAGAGTGGTTATGAATGTAGTACCCGGCAACATGGATGATGTTGAAAACACAGTTTTACTGGTAAAGGAACTTGGGGCAACAGGTATCGGGATAAATATGGTAACCCCATTAGGAAGGGGCACAGGCATAGATTGGAGTAAAGTTCCAAAAGAAAAAGGGGCAGCATTTATGGAAAATTACACCGAACTCATGGATAAATATAAAGAATTTGTGATACAGTTTCCTGAGAAAATTAAGGAAGAATACACGAAAGGAACAACTAGTTGCGGAGCTGGTTATAGAAGTGTTGCTCTTGGACCAACAGGCATTGTGAGACCATGTGTGACAATGGCTGAGGGGGTGTTGGATATGGGAAATATATTTGAAAATAGTATAGAAAACATTTTCGCTAATCCTTTGATAGAAATCCTTCAGAAAACAAAACCGCCTAGGGAAGAGACTTGTGATGGTTGTGAAGCCGCATTGTTTTGTAGATTTTGTATGTATAGGGGGCTTATTGGTTCTATAAAGAAGAAAAAGGGATGTGCGTGGTATGATGAAAATACTTCCCTTCATGGAAAATTCGACCCCCGAAAGTTAGAAATGATAGCAGGTATTTGTCCTATTGCACAATATACGGTGGCAAAGCCATGAATAGAGAATTTGATACACCAATTATAGAGGTCGAAAAAGTTTCAAAAAAATTTGGTAAAATAGCAGCATTAAGCGATGTAAGCTTTCCTGTAGAGAGAGGCTACATATTTGGATACTTAGGACCAAATGGTGCAGGAAAAACAACAACGATAAGAATAATGCTTGGGCTTATATCCCCTGATGAAGGTAGTGTAAAGGTGTTTGGTTATGATTCTAATACTGAAATAAATAAAATCATGAAAAATGTTGGTGTAGTACTAGAGCATCCTGGTCTTTATGATGATATTTCAGCCTATGAAAATCTGGAGTATTATGCTAAAATATATAAGATGCCACTCTCTAAAAGAGAAAAAAAAATTCAAGAATCACTAGAAACTGCAAATCTCTGGGATAGAAAAGATGCATTTGTACGTACATTTTCAATGGGCATGAGAAAAAAGTTAGCGATAGCACGGGCGCTATTACACGACCCAGAATTGATAATTTTTGATGAGCCGACTTCTGGTTTGGATCCTGTCTCTCAAAAGATGGTTAGAGACATGCTTGTTAAGTTGGTAAGTGAAAAGAAAAGGACAGTATTTTTGAGTTCACACAATCTGGATGAAGTTCAAAAAATTTGCTCTAACATTGGTATTCTAAATTCTGGTATGTTAGTAGCATGTGATACTGTAGAAAAACTAAGGAAGAAATTTAGTAACCCTGCAGTTGAGATTAGACTGAGCAACTATGAGGATGTGAAAGATAAAATTGAACAAATTAAAACATTTGGTTTTGTACGTGAGTATGAGGTAACTTCGGATAAACTAATGGTTTTTCTGGATGATGCAAAAAACTCTTCTAAACTCATTGAGCTTTTAGTTAAGGAAGGTTTTAGAATCAATGAGGCAAAGATTGTATTGCCTTCGGTAGAAGATGTATATGTATCTCTTATGGGTGACAAAAAATGAATGACATATTTATCGTGGCTGAAAAAGAAATGAACAGTACTATGAAGAAAAAGAAGGCATTAGGTGGGATAATTTATGTAATGATATTAATGGTAGCATTACCTATATTTATTTTTATATCTCTTGTAAATGACGTAGAAGCACCGACGCCAGAGGCTACATCACAAGTAATATCGATGATGCTAGAGTTTTTTGTTAATAATTACTGTTTCAATTATACTGTAGCAATGACTCTATTTTTTACATGGGGACTTGCGTTTGATGCTTTCTTCGGAGAAAAAATGAAAAAAACCATAGAGACATTATTAGCAACACCGCTAACCCCTAGATGTATATTGTTTGGCAAGACCTTAGGGATTTTTTCTATAGCGTATCCTGTCACAATAATTACAACTATCAGCTTTATTCTGGCTGCAAATTTAAGCGCACCGGAGGGTATTTCGTATCTGCCTGATTATTTAATATGGGTGCACCTCTTTACTGTACTCCCGTTTTTATGTTTTTTCATAATAGGAACTGTGGGTGCGATACAATTGATTGTAAGAGATTTCAAAGCAGGCAACTTTGTGATATTTGCAATCGGCTTTTTATGTATTTTTTTGCCGTCTATTGCTGGGAGAGATTTCCCACCACTAAAAGACATGATTCTAATTTATGTAGCACTTACCGGAGTTATGGCACTTCTCATGTGTCTTTGCATGAGATTCATTACAAAAGAGAGGATTGTCCTAAGTACATAAGTGTAAATAGAAATTAAAAAATTACTTTTTTAGCATATAATACCACAGGGGTAATGACCTAAAACATGCTGAAGGAGATAAAGAATGCCTGTAGAGTATATCACTTAGTATTCTTCGAATATTCTTCTCAAGAATGCGCTCTTTGAGTGCGGATTTAATTATCTCAACTATGCAGATTGGTTGCTCATCATCCATGTTTAATCCTATGGATAATTTTTCTAAAATGCATCCGCCATTGCATCTATTCTTTACATGACATCTCTTGCATTTTCCCCTCAAATGTATAATATCTGGTCTTATTGTAACAATATTGTTTTTGATATCCTCCCAAACTTCCTTAAAACCTCTTTTTTCTATATTATAATTTTCGTCTATAGGTATCGGTAGCATGGGGCATAATTTTATAAAACCATCTGGGGATATAGAGCACGTTTCTAACCCTGCAGGGCATTGCGTAGCAAGTAATTCCCCGATTTTACTGCTATTCCAAGGGACAGGCGTCACTCCTAATTTTAGATATTGTATATGCTTTGCCAGATTATCCAATATTGATTTGAGTACACAAACGTGATGATTGATGTCTAAATCCTCTTGTTTAGCGCGACCTATTTTTGCTGCAGGGGTTATTCGTATAAAATCTACATTATTTTGAATTGAAAAGTTTATCAATCCTTCCACTTCGGATAAATTATCAGGAAGTATAGTTGAACCGATTCCAACTCTTATAGATGCATCGGTTAGGTAAGAGAGCCCGTTCTTTACCTGTCTAAAAGATCCATCTACTCCCCTAAATCCATCATGCATTTTTTCATTAGCATAGTCTAAGCTTACTCGAATATAGGATATGTTATTAAACTTACTAAGTTTTTCTACGGTCTGTTTCGTAAGCAGGGTCCCATTTGTTAATATAGCTGCTTGGATGTTTAAATCACTTGCTTGTTTTAATATTTCGAAAATATCTTCTCTAACTAGCGGTTCGCCACCTGCTATTGTAACATGATAACATCCTATATCGCTTAAATCCTTTAGCACCTTTCCAACAATTTTAGTAGGAATTTCCCTTTGAATAGTAGTTGATGCCCCGCAATGTTTACATCGAAGATTACATTTAGAGGTAATGTCCCAATTTACATTTTTTAGCATCTTTGACCCATATAATATAGGTTATCCAGACCTTTAATTTTTTGCATTTAAAAACACGATTTCAAATCGAAAGTATTAAGTTATCGTACTTCTATAGTTAGTTTTATGAGTGTTACTACAGGATTGTTGCTTATAATTGGCTTAGGTATAATCTTTGTGGTTGTAGGTATTCTAGCGCTCAAAAGTTCTGCGCCTGCTGGATATATTTTTCTTGCAATAGGAATAATATTCTTGCTCAGTGTTATCATCAAGTATGTGTGGAAGTGAGGATATGGATGAAGAGAAAAATAATAGTTTTAAATCTCGTTGGAAACAAATAGTAAAGGATCTTAATCAGGCAACTATTTTAGTGAAGAAAGAATATTTAACAAATGTTCTAAATAAGAAAGTACGCACCCTTGGTCGAGAAGAAACACAAAAGAAACTCTCAGAAAGTCTTGATATCCAAGATAAACTTCAACAATATATTGAAACGTTTGATAAAGATAAGTTTAGTGTGGAAATGATGATGGGTATTGACGCTTTCTTTAAACTTTATGTTCTATCATATAAGCATCATGCAGAAGAGGCTAAGATGAAGTAGTAGTGTGGGATACTAATATTTTGATTTATAAGAGCAGACGATAACGGTAGCAAATCCATACTTTCAAGTGTAACAGTAGAGGGGTCTAGAAACCTCCCAAAACACATGGATGTAATCAACTTTGGACTACCGTTTGCATTTGTCGCTATGATTACTATCCCCGCATATCTCATTCATAAAAAGAGGAAACTAAAAATAATATCCTAATAAGCAAAAACTATTTCATTATCAGAACGTTTTTAGGGTTGAATGAAAGTTGATGAACTGAAAATAGATGACAGGGTTATCAGGATATTGAAGGGGCAGGGCATAGAAGAGCTGTACCCACCACAGGAGGCTTCAATAGGCTATGCCCTGAACGGTGAAAACCTTGTGCTGTCTGTTCCAACAGCAGGTGGTAAAAGCCTTGTTGCTTATCTTGCAATGCTGAAATCTGTTCTTAACGGCGGCAAGGCCATGTACATCGTTCCTCTGAGAGCTTTAGCCTCTGAAAAATTTGAGGATTTAAAAATTTTTGAGTCAATAGGTGTAAAGGTTGCATTATCGTACGGT